>CBDUBX010000030.1:0-16377 GCA_965365495.1 uncultured Burkholderiales bacterium | reverse complement strand
TCGTCAAGAACATCACCGAGTACGGCGCGTTCGTCGACCTCGGCGGCATCGACGGGCTGCTGCACATCACCGACATGGCGTGGCGCCGCGTGCGCCACCCGACCGAGGTGGTGCAGGTCGGCCAGGAGCTGCAGGCCAAGGTGTTGAAGTTCGACGCCGAGAAGAACCGCGTGTCGCTCGGCATCAAGCAGCTCGGCGACGACCCGTGGCTCGGCGTGTCGCGGCGCTACCCCAACGGCACGCGGCTGTTCGGCAAGGTCACGAACATCGCCGACTACGGCGCGTTCGTCGAGATCGAACCCGGCATCGAGGGGCTGGTCCACGTGTCGGAGATGGACTGGACGAACAAGAACGTCGCACCGTCGAAGGTCGTCTCGCTCGGCGAGGAAGTCGAGGTCATGGTCCTCGAGATCGACGAGGACAAGCGCCGCATCAGCCTCGGCATGAAGCAGTGCAAGCCGAACCCGTGGGAGGAGTTCAGCGCCAACGTCAAGCGCGGCGACCGCGTCCGCGGCCCGGTCAAGAGCATCACCGACTTCGGTGTGTTCGTCGGCCTGTCGGCGGGCATCGACGGCCTCGTCCACCTGTCGGACCTGTCTTGGCACGAGCCGGGCGAGAGCGCGGTGCGCAATTTCAAGAAGGGCCAGGAAGTCGACGCCATCGTGCTGGCAGTGGACGTCGAGCGCGAGCGCATCAGCCTCGGCATCAAGCAGCTCGACGTCGACCCGTTCACGAGCTTCACGACGCTGAACGACCGCGGCGCGCTCGTCACCGGCAAGGTCAAGAGCGTCGACCCGCGCGGCGCCGAGATCCAGCTCAACGACGACGTCACCGGCTATCTGCGCGCCTCCGAGATCAGCCGCGACCGAGTGGAGGACGCGCGCAACGTGCTGAAGGAAGGCGACGAGGTGTCGGTGATGGTCATCAACGTCGACCGCAAGATGCGCTCGATCCAGTTGTCGATCAAGGCCAAGGACAACGCCGACGAGCAGCAGGCGATGCAGCGGCTGAGCCAGAGCAACGAACGCGAGAACGCCGGCACGACGAGCCTGGGCGCGCTGCTGCGCGCCAAGCTCGACAAGAACGCCGAGTGACAGGGATCGGGCGGCCGCGGGCGTTGCCGACGCCTGCCGCCGCCCGGCAGCGGTTGCCGGTGCCGCGCCGTCGGCGCCTTCGACCGCCCGCTTGCGGCGTCGCGCCGGCGGCCTCCTCCCCTTCGCTTCGACCGCGCCCATGACCCGATCCGACCTCGTCACCTGCCTCGCCGACCGCTTCGCGTCGCTGACGCAGCGCGACACCGAGTTCGCCGTGAAGACGATCCTCGACGCGATGTCCGACGCGCTGGCCCGCGGTCACCGCATCGAGATCCGCGGCTTCGGCAGCTTCAGCATCAACCGCCGCCCGCTGCGGATGGGCCGCAACCCGCGCAGCGGAGAGCAGGTCGTGATCCCCGAGAAGCTGGTGCCTCACTTCAAGCCCGGCAAGGCGCTGCGCGAGGCGGTCGACGCGCGCAGCGAAGCCCGCGACGACGGCTAGCGAAAGCCGCGGCGCGCGCGCCGACTCCATCCGCTCGGTGGCCGCGCGGCGCGGCGCGACGACGACGCGCTGACCGCGTCTTCGAGGCCCGGTGGCGCCGGGGCCCGACCCTAGAATCCGCCGCGCATGCGCTTTCTCGTCTGGCTGCTCCGCGCGTTCGTGTTCTTCACGCTGTTCGCCTTCGCGCTGAACAACCAGCAGGTGGCGGTCGTGAACTGGTTCTTCGGCGTGCAGTGGCACGCGCCGATGGTGATCCTCGTGCTCACGGCGTTCGCCGGCGGCTGCGCGATCGGCGTGCTGGCGATGCTGCCGAGCTGGTGGCGACACCGCCGCACAGCGTTGCGGCTGACGCCGCCGGCCGAGACCTCGCCGGCGCCGCTGGTCACGCCGACGACCGCGCCGGCGCCGCTTTCGATGGGCGCCGATCACCCGCCGCGCGTCGGGCTGTAGCCGCGTGGATTTCGAGCTGCAGTGGCTGCTCGTCGGGCTGCCGGTGGCGTTCGCGCTCGGCTGGCTCGCTTCGCGGCTCGATCTGCGCCAACTGCGGCGCGACCGCGACGAGTCGCCGCGCGCGTACTTCAAAGGCATCGAGCTGCTGCTCAGCGAGCAGCAGGACAAGGCCATCGACGCCTTCATCGAAGCGGTGCAGAACGATCCCGACACGACCGAACTGCACTTCGCGCTCGGCAACCTGTTCCGCCGCCGCGGCGAATTCCAACGCGCGGTCCGCGTCCACCAGCACCTGCTCGGTCGCGCCGACCTCAGCGACGCCGAACGCGACCGCGCGCAGCTCGCGCTGGCGCAGGACTACACCAAGGCCGGCCTGTTCGACCGCGCCGAAGCGGCGTGGCGAGCGCTCGAAGGCACGGCGTTCGACGCCGACGCCGAGCTCGCGCGGCTGTCGCTGTACGAACGCAGCCGCGACTGGGCGCAGGCCGCCGACATCGTGCGCCGGCGGCTGGCGCGCGGCGACGCTGAGTTCGCGACGCGGCTCGCGCACTACGAATGCGAGATCGCCGAACAGGCCGACGCCGAAGGCCGCGCCGACGACGCCGCTGCGGCGCTGGCGCGCGCGCGCGACGCCGCGCCGCTGGCCGCGCGGCCGGCGATCGTCGCCGGCCATCGACGCCGCCGCGCCGGCGACGACGCCGGCGCGGTCGCCGAATGGGAGGCGCTGCGCGCGCGCGACCCCGCCGCTTTCCTGCTCGTCGCTGCCGACTACGCCGCGGCGGCGCGCGCCTGCGGAAAGAGCGCCGACGCCGAACGCGCGCTGACCGCCGCCGCGGCCGACATGCCGGCGGTCGAGCTGTTGCAGGCGCTCGAAGCGCTCGACGCCGGCACGCCGCGCGAGCGCTTGCAACGACTGCTCGACCACATCCGCCGCCAGCCAACGTTGTCGGCGGCTCAGCTGCTGCTGGCGGTGCCGGCCGACGAGTGGACCGACGACGCCTGGAGCGCACTGCGCGCGTCGGTGGCGCGTGCGGCGAAGCCGCTGCAACGCTATCGCTGCGCGGGCTGCGGCTTCGAGGCGCAGCACTACTTCTGGCAATGCCCGGGGTGCCTCGCCTGGGACAGCTACCCGCCGAAGCGCGTCGACGCGTTGTGACGCGGCGCCGCGCCGCCGCAGCCCGCGCACCGGCGCGCCATCACGTCGCCAGCTGCTGCTCCAGCAGATCGAGTACCGCAGCGCGCGACGGCACTTGGCCCTTGCCGCCGACGCTCGCGACCCGCCCCGGCCCGACGATTCCGGCGAGGCCCGGGTCGTGGTCGCAGTAGATGCCGATCGTCGGCCGGCCGAGCGCCGCGGCGAGGTGGCTGAAGCCGGTGTCGAGGCCGACGACGTGGCGCGCGGCGGCGAGCACCGCGGCCATCTCGCCGACCTTGAGGAACGGCGGCACGTCGCCGTCGCAACCGGCGGCGATGCGCTCGGCCAGCGTCTGTTCGGCGTCGCTGCCCCAAGCGACGAGCGGCGTCCAGCCCAGCGTCGCGAAGCGCTGGCCGACGGCGACCCAGTGCTTCTCGGGCCACAGCTTTTCGGGCCGGCTGGCGTTGGGGATCAACACCGCGTACGGCCGGTCGCGGGCGGGTCGCCATTGGAGCCGTGGCGGCGCGATGCCGAAGTCGGGCGGCGACTGCGGCGACGGCAGCCCCAGGTGGGCGGCGGCGAGGCGGCGGCAGCGGTCGACCGCGTGCAGCGTGCGCGGCACCGCGGCGCGCCAGCGGTAGCACCACGCCGCAGCCGGCTCGCGCGCGCTGGCGCGGTCGTAGCCGGCCACCGGCGCACCGGCCTGGCGCGCCCACAGCGCGCTCTTCAACAGCCCCTGCAGGTCGAGCACCGCGTCGTAGCGTGCGGCGCGCAACGCGGCGCGCAGCTCGGCCATCGCCGCGCGGGTGTCGCGTTGCAGCAGCCGCTGGCGCCAGCGGCGCCACGGCAGCGCGTGGACCGTCGACACGCCCGGGTGCAGTTGCGGCAATGCCGCGAACGCCGGCTCGACCAGCCAGTCGACCACGACGTCGGCGCGCGCGCGGCGGATGTCGGCGACCACCGGCAGCGCATGGACGACGTCGCCCATCGACGACGTCTTGACGACGAGCAGCCGCACCGTCGCGACGTCAGCCGCGGCGCGCTTCGGCGACGAGCTGCGGGTTCAACCGCGCGTCGTTGTACATCTTGAACTGGCGGTAGACCTTGAAGTACGCGCGGCCGGCGACGGCGTCGGCGAGCAGCGCGTCGAGGCAGCCGGCGAGGTCGCTGCGCTGCTGCAGCAGCCGCTCGAGCTTGACCGCGGAAGCTTCGCGGTGCGCGGCGTCGACGTCGTCGCGCTGCGTCTGCCGCCGCATCGCCGCGATCTTCAGCGCCAGGATCGACAGCCGGTCGACGATGCTGCCGGCGGTCTCGCTGTTCAGCCGCGCGCCGGGCGGCACCTGCGCCAGCGGCGACTCGGTGCGCGCCGACGCCGCGTCGACGAGGCCGAGCGCCACGAGCAGCCACTCGTCGACGCGTTCGGTGGCGTCGTTGCGCGCCTGGTTGTGGCCGTCGATCGCGCGCTTGTTGGCGGCGATCTCGGCCGGCGCCACCGTGGTGCGACGCGCCAGGTCCTCTTCGTCCCACAGCCGGCGGTTGCAGCGGTGGTTCAGCTGGATCCAGCGCCAGACCTCGCCGCGCGGTGCGTCGGGTTCGGCGTCGGGCCAGCCCGGCGACGCGAGCAGCCGGTCGTGCAACGCGACGACGTCGGCGGCCGCGGGCAACGCGTTCGGATCGAAGGGCATGCGCGACGTCGGCTGGCAGAATCGCCGGCGATTATCCGCCGCCGATGCCGCCCGCCGACCGCCCGCTGATCGTGCGTTTGCGCAACTGGGTCGGCGACGTGACGCTGTCGCTGCCGACGCTGCAGCGCCTGGCCGATGCCGGCTGCGACCTGCACCTCGTCGGCAAAGGCTGGGCGCGCGACCTGCTGGCCGGCCACGGCTGGCCGGTGCACGCGCTGCCGGCGTCGCGCCGTGACCGCGTCGCACTGCTGCGCCGAATGCGGTGCGAAGTCGGCGTCGATCGGCGGCGCGGCATCGGCGCGCTGTGCCTGCCCGACAGCTTTTCGAGCGCGCTCGAACTGCGGCTTGCCGGTCTCGGCGCGCTGGGCCACGCGTGGGAGGGCCGACGGCTGCTGCTCGCGCGCGCGCTGCGCCGGCCGCGCGGCGTGCACGAGCTGGCGGTGTACTGGGGCCTCGGCGATGCGCTGCTCGGCACGCGCGCACCGTTGCCCGATGCGATCGCGCTCGCGCCGTCGGCGCGCCACGTCGACGCCGCGGCCGCGCTGCGCGACGCGCACCGCATCGCGCCGGGCTATGTCGTCGTCTGCCCGTTCGCCGGCGGCACCTTCGAAGGCCGCGACAAGTGCTGGCCGGCATTCGCCGAATTCGTCGCCGACGAATTGCCGCGTCGCGGCCGCGCGGTCGTCGTCTGCCCGGGGCCGGGCGACGAGGCACGAGTCGCACGCGAGCGCTATCCCGGCGCGGTGCAGCTCGACGGCGTCGACCTCGGCACGTACGCAGCGCTGCTGCGCGACGCCGCGGCAATGGTGTCGAACGACACCGGCCCGGGCCACGTTGCCGCTGCAGTCGGCACGCCGCTGGTGTCGGTGCTCGGCCCGACCGACCCGGCGCAGTGGCGGCCGTGGGGCCCAGGCGTGCAGGTGCTCGGCGGCAACGGCGCCTGGCCCGATCGACGTGACGTCGCCGCGGCGCTCGACCGCGCGTTGGTCGACGTGCGCGCTGCTCGCAGCGGCAGCGGCTGACCGCCGCGCGCGCGGGGTGGCGTCGCCGTCGTCGCCGTGGTCAACGTCGTCGCACCGTCGACGTCGTCGTCTCGCCAGGCAGGCGGTCCCCCGTCGCCGTTCCCCCGCGCGGGTGCCCTCGCCGAGCCCCGCCGCGGGGGAATGACCGCACGCGATCGGCGCCGAAGAATGGCTCTCACCCGATGCGACAGCGAGCCGGCAACGGCCGCAGCAGCGGGCCCCCAACCGCCCTTCACTCAAGCCATCAGGAGATCACCATGTTGCGCAACCTGCTCGCCGCCGCCCTCGCCTTCGTCGCCATCGCCGCGTCCGCCGCGGTCGACGTCAACAAGGCGAGCCGCACCGAGCTCGAAACCGTCAAGGGCATCGGCCCGGCGCTGTCGGCCAAGATCGTCAAGGCCCGCGAAGCTGGCAGCTTCAAGGGCTGGGGCGACTTCGTGGAGCGGGTCGGCGGCGTCGGCGCGGGCAACGCCGCACGGCTGTCGCAGGCCGGCCTGACGGTGACTGGCGCGTCGTTCGACGCCAAGACCGTGCCGCTCGCGCCGACGCGCGCGGCCAAGACCGGCGCCGCAGCGACGCCCGCGGCGCCGAAGGCCAAGGCGGCGCCGAACGCCGTCAAGCCATCCTGACACGGTCAGTCGCGCGTGCCGGCCGCGGCCGGCGCGCGGCGTCAGTCTCGCCGGTCGCGGCGGTCGTCGCGCCAGTCGCGCCGGTCGTCGCGCCACTCGCGGCGCGCTTCGCGCCATTCGCGGCGGTCGTTGCGCCAGTCGCGGCGGTCGTCGCGCCATTCGCGACGCGCGTCGCGGAAGTCGCGGACGTCTTCGCGGCGGTCGCGCCGATCGTCGCGCCGATCGTCGCGCCAGTCGTCGCGGCGGTCGTTGCGCCAATGCGCGTGCGGCTGCACGTGGCGGCCGTACCAGTCGTCGCGGACAAAATGCACCGGCACGCCGCAAGCGCCGTAGCGGCCGCAGTAGTTGCGCCACTGCTGGCGGTGCAGCGTCGGCACCCACAGGTAGGCCGGTGGCGGTCGCACGCCGATCGGCCGCGTGACGATGATCGGCGATCCGCCGTAAACCTCGGGGTGCGGGAAGCGCCCGAGGTCGATCCGACCATGGACGCCAGGCTGGCTGAAGCCGATCGACACACCGACGTCGGCGTGCGCCGGCGCGGCGGCGAATGCCGACGCCAGCGCCAGCGCGCCGGCGCCGACGACGGACTGCAACACAGACTTCCACGTGGACTTCATCGCGGTCTCCTCGGAGGTTCGGGGTGTCCGCACAACGGCCGGGCCGGCGGCGGCGATGGCCGGCCTCACAAAGCTTTTCATTCGTAAACGATCCGCGCCTCGCCGCCGCGGGCCAGCGTGCGCCAGCGCGCCATGGCTTCGTCGCTCGGCCAGAAGCGTGCGTCGTCGCCGAGGTCGATTTCGGCGCTCGCACCGCCGCGCCGCAGCTGCAGCCGCACGCCGAGCCCCTGCCGCAGCTCGCCGTCGTCGGTCTGCACGCGGCGCGCCGGCCACAGCCGCAGCACCTCGGCCACCGGCGGCGGGCTGCCGTCGACGTCGAACGCGAGCCAGCGGCCGAAGCGCGCGCGCGCCGCCGGCAGGTCCCACAGCTGCTGCACGTTGAGCCGCAGGCCGCCGCCGAAGCGGTCGGGCTGCACCCAGCCCTGCGCAACGACCAGCGTGTCCTCGTGCAGCAGGTCGCGCCGCTCGGCGACGAGGTCTTCGGCGACGACCGCCTCGATGCAGTCGCTGCCGTCGTCGAGACGGAAGATCACGACACGGCCACGCGCGCCGGCGACGGCACGCGGGTCGCAGACGATGCCGGAGACGAGGTGTGCCTCGCGGCGGTCGCCGAGCGCGGCGATCTCCTGGCGCACGAAGCGCCGCACCTCGTCGCGCCACGCGTCGAACAGGTGGCCCGACAGATACAGGCCGAGCGCCGCCTTTTCGTGCAGCAGGCGCTCGCGGACGCCCCACGGCGCGGCGCGGACCAGCGCCGGCTCCTGCGTGCTGCTGCCGTGCGCGTCGCCGAAGTCGAAGAGCCCGACCTGCAAGGCGTTGGACTGCTGCGCGTCGGCCCAGTCGAAGGCCAGCGCGACGCTCGCGAGCAGCGACGCGCGGTCGGGATGCAGCGCGTCGAACGCGCCGGCGCGCACGAGGGCCTCGACGACGCGCCGGTTCACCGCCTTGCGGTCGACGCGCGCGCAGAAGTCGAACAGGCTGCGAAACGGCCCCGATCCGGCGCCGTCGTGGGCGCCGCCCCCTTCGCGCGCGGCGACGATCGCGTCGATCGCCGCCGCGCCGGTGCCCTTGACGGCGCCCAGGCCGTAGCGCACGACGCGGTCGCCGACCGCTTCGAAGCGCAGGCTGCCGCGGTTGATGTCGGGCGGCTCGAGCGCGATGCCGAAGGTCTTCGCGTCGGCCAAGAGCACGCCGAGCTTGTCGGTGTCGTCGGCCTCGACACTCATGTTGGCGGCGTAGAACTCGGCCGGGCAGTGCACCTTCAGCCACGCCGTGTGATAGGCGAGCAGCGAGTACGCCGCGGCGTGGCTCTTGTTGAAGCCGTAGCCGGCGAACTTCTCCATCAGGTCGAAGACCTCGTCGGCCTTCGACGCGTCGATGCCTTGCGCGGTCGCGCCGGCGCGGAACTTCGCGCGCTCGTTGGCCATTTCGTCGGCCTTTTTCTTGCCCATCGCGCGGCGCAGCAGGTCGGCGCCGCCGAGCGAGTAGCCCGCGAGCACACGCGCGGCCTCCATCACCTGCTCCTGGTAGACGAAGATGCCGTAGGTCTCGGCGAGCACCGGCTCGAGCAGCGGGTGCGGATACGTCACCGCCTCGCGGCCGTTCTTGCGCGCGCAGAACGCCGGGATGTTCTCCATCGGCCCGGGGCGAAACATCGCGTTCAGCGCGATCAGGTCTTCGAGCCGCGTCGGCCGCGCGTCGCGCAGCATCCCCTGCATGCCGCGGCTTTCGAACTGGAACACCGCTTCGGTACGGCCCTGCGAGAACAAGCGGTAGACGAGTGGGTCGTCGAGCGGCAGCCGCTCGTAGTCGAAGTCGGCGCGGTCGGCGCGCCGCTCGCGGATCGCCTGCTTGGCCTGCTCGAGGATCGTCAGCGTCGCGAGGCCGAGGAAGTCGAACTTCACTAGGCCGATCGCCTCGACGTCGTCCTTGTCGAACTGGCTGACCGCGCTGTCGCTGCCGGGCTGCTGGTACAGCGGGCAGAAGTCGGTGATCCGACCCGGCGCGATCAGCACGCCGCCGGCGTGCATGCCGACGTTGCGCACCAGCCCTTCGAGCCGCGTCGCCAAGGCCAGCAACTCGGCGACCTCTTCCTCGGCAGCCTCGCGGCGCTCGAGTTCGGGCACTTCGCGGCGGACGTAGATCATCCCCGGGTCGGGCTCGGCCGGCACCGGCGCGAGCGTGTAGGTCTTGCCCGGCGCGGCGGGGACCAGCTTGGCGACGCTGTCGACGTGGCCGTAGGCCATGCCGAGCACGCGGCCGACGTCGCGCAGCGCGGCCTTGCTCGCCATCGTGCCGAAGGTCGCGATCTGGCTCACCGCGTCGCGGCCGTAGCGGTCCTTCACGTAGTCGATGACGCGGTCGCGGTTGGCCTGGCAGAAGTCGATGTCGAAGTCGGGCATCGAGACCCGCTCGGGGTTCAGGAAGCGCTCGAACAGCAGCCCGTAGCGCAGCGGGTCGAGGTCGGTGATGTCGAGCGCGTAGGCGACGAGCGACCCCGCACCCGACCCGCGCCCCGGCCCCACCGGGCAGCCGTGGGTCTTGGCCCAGACGATGAAGTCCGAGACGATCAGGAAGTAGCCCGAGAACCCCATCGCGACGATCGTCGTGAGCTCGAATTCGAGCCGTTCTACGTAGCGTTCGCGCTCGCGTTCGCGCTCTGCGGCGTCGGGGAACAGCGCCGCGAGGCGGCGTTCGAGCCCGGCGTGGCTGGCCTGGCGGAAGTGCGCCACGGGGTCGAGCGCGCGGCCTTCGATGTGCGGCGTCGGAAAGTCGGGCAGCCGCGGCTTGCCGAGCTCGAACACGAGGTTGCAGCGGCGCGCGATCTCGATCGAGTTGGCCAGCGCCGACGGCACGTCGGCGAACAGCAGCGCCATCTCGGCCTGCGACTTGAAGTACTGCTCGCGCGTGTAGCGCTTGACGCGGCGCGGGTTGGCGAGCGTTTCGCCTTCGGCGATGCAGACGCGCGCCTCATGCGCTTCGAAGTCGTCGCCGCGCAGGAACTGCACCGGGTGCGTCGCCACCACCGGCAGCGCCAGCCGCGAAGCCAGCGCCGCCGCGGCGCGGACGTGCGCCTCGTTGGTCGCCGAGCCCGATCGCTGCAACTCGACGTAGAACCGCCCGGGGAAGATCGCCGCGAGGCGGCGCGCGAGCGAGTCGGCGCGCTCGGCGTCGCCGGCGAGCAGCGCCGAGCCGACCGCGCCGGCGTCGGCACCCGACAGCGCGATCAGCCCACCCGAGCGCTCTTCGAGCCATTCCCACTTGAGGCACGCCATCTGGCGCTGCACGTTGGCGATCCAGCCGCGCGACAGCAGCTCGCACAGGTTCAGGTAACCCGCGTGGTCCTGGGCGAGCAGCAGCAGCCGGTTGGCGTGGCGCTCGCCGGCCGGCGCGCCGGCGGCGGCCTCGACGACGACGTCGGCGCCGATCAGCGGCTTCACGCCACGCCGGCGGCACGCCTGGTGGAACTTGACCGCGCCAAAGAGGTTGTCGAGGTCGGTGATCGCCAGCGCGCCCTGGCCGTCGGCGCGCGCCGCGGCCGCGGCGTCGTCGACGCGCACCGAGCCGTCGACGATCGAGTACTCGGTGTGCAGCCGCAAATGGACGAATTTCACCGGCGGAATTCTAGGCAGCGGCCTGTTGTCGCTCGTCTCGCGGGCCGCCGCAGCCGCGACCGCAGCCGTGCGCCCCAGAGGCCCGGCGCAGCGCGCGGGCCGCGGGCGGTCCCGACGTGCGGCGGCGGTCCCGGCCGGGTCGGTGATCGACGCCGGCGCCGCACGGGCGCCGCACAATCGGCGCCGTGTCCGCGCGCTTCTCGGCCCTCGCGCTGCGCGTCGTCGGCGCGTTGCTGCTGCTGTCGGCGCTGGCGCTGGCGGTGTCGCGCGCGCCGGACCGGCCGGTCGAATCGCTGGTCGCGCGCTGGGCGCCGCCGCCGTCGCAGTTCATCGACCTGAACGGCCAGCTCGTTCACGTGCGTGACGAGGGTCCGCGCGACGACCCGCTGCCGCTGGTGCTGATCCACGGCACCGCGTCGAGCCTGCACACGTGGGAAGGCTGGGTGCGCGAGCTGCGCGCGCGGCGCCGCGTCGTCACCTTCGACCTGCCCGGGTTCGGCCTGACCGGGCCGTACACCGGCGCCTATGCCGCCGACGATTACGGCCTGGCGCAGTACGTGCGCTTCACGACCGACCTGCTCGATGCGCTCGGCATCCGCCGCGCCGTGCTCGGCGGCAACTCGCTCGGCGGCGAGATCGCGTGGCGGCTCGCCGCGGCGGCCCCGGCGCGCGTCGCCGGGCTCGTCCTCGTCGATACCGCGGGGCCGGCGTTCACGCCCGAATCGGTACCGATCGGCTTTCGCATCGCGCGCGTGCCGCTGCTGGCCATGGTGTCGCAGTGGTGGCTGCCGCGCGAGCTCGTCGCGTGGAGCGTCGCCGACGTCTTCGGCGACCCGGCCAGGGTCACGCCGGCGCTCGTCGACCGCCACTTCGAACTCGCACTGCGCGCCGGCAACCGCCGCGCGCTGGCGCAGCGGCTGCAGCAGATGCGCTCCGGCGACGATGTCGCGGCGCTCGACCGGCTCAACGTGCCGACGCTGATCCTGTGGGGCGGTCGCGACCGGCTGATCCCGCCGTCGACCGCGACCGCGCTGCAACAGCGCATCGCCGGCAGCCGCCTCGTCGTTTTCGATGGCCTCGGCCACGTGCCGCACGAGGAAGACCCGCAACGCACGCTGCAGCCGGTGCGCGACTGGCTGCCGCGCGCCGGCGCGGCCATCGGCGTGAAAGAATGACCCGCATGTCCGCGCCCGAGCGACGCACCACCGTCGACCCGTTCGCGTCGCCGGTGCTGCATCGGCAGTTCGCCGATCCGCTGCCGGTGGCGGTCGCTGCGCGCGGCGTCGAGGTGGTCGACGCCGCCGGCCGCGCCTACATCGACGCGTCGGGCGGCGCCGCGGTGTCGTGCCTCGGCCACGGCCACGCCGACGTGATCGCTGCGATGCACGCGCAGATCGACCGCATCGCCTACGCGCACACGAGCTTCTTCACGACCGACGTCGCCGAGGAGCTGGCGGCGACGCTGGTCGCGAACGCGCCGCCCGGCATCGCTCAGGCCTACCTCGTCAGCGGCGGCTCCGAAGCGGTCGAGGCGGCGCTGAAGATGGCGCGCCAGTATTTCGTCGAGATCGGCCAGCCGCAGCGCACGCGCTTCATCGCGCGGCGCCAGAGCTACCACGGCAACACGCTCGGCGCGCTGGCCGTCGGCGGCAACGCCTGGCGGCGCGCGCAGTTCGCGCCGCTGCTCGTCGACGTCACTCACGTCTCACCGTGCTACGCCTACCGCGACCGGCGCGACGACGAGACCGACGCCGACTACGGCGCGCGGCTCGTGCGCGAGCTGGCCGACGCGATCGACGCCGTCGGCGGCGACCGCGTGATCGCCTTCGTCGCCGAAACCGTCGTCGGCGCGACCGCCGGCGCGCTGGTGCCGGTGCCCGGCTATCTGCAAGGCGTGCGCGAGCTGTGCACGCGCCACGGCATCCTGCTGATCCTCGACGAGGTGATGTGCGGCATGGGACGCACCGGCACGCTGCACGCATGCACCGCCGAACGCGTCGTCCCCGACCTGATGACCGTCGCCAAGGGGCTCGGCGGCGGCTACCAGCCGATCGGCGCGGTGCTTGCGCAGCGCGCGATCGTCGACGCGTTCCGCCGCGGCAGCGGCCTGTTCCAGCACGGCCACACCTACATCGGCCACGCGGTCGCGTGCGCCGCAGCGCTGGCGGTGCAGCGCGTGATCGAGCGCGATCGCTTGCTCGACGCCGTCGGGCAACGCGGCGACGCGCTCGAGCGCAAGCTGCACGCGGCGTTCGCCGGCCACCCGCACGTCGGCGACCTGCGCGGCCGCGGCCTGTTCCGCGCCATCGAGCTCGTCACCGACCGCGCGACGAAGGCGCCGTTCGACCCGGCGTGGAAGTTGCATGCCCGCATCCGCCGCGAAGCGATGGCGCGCGGGCTGATGGTCTACCCGATGGGCGGGACGATCGACGGCCGGCGCGGCGACCACGTGCTGCTCGCGCCGCCGTTCATCGTCGACGACGCCGACCTCGACCGGATCGTCGACCGCCTCGCGGCGGCCATCAACGCGGCAGTGGCCACCGTCGACCCACGGACAAGCCCCTCTGGCCGCAGCCCGACGACAGTGGGATGATCGCCGCCTTTCAACCCGCAACCGCACCGCCCATGAAATTCACCGTCAAAGCCTTCCCGTTCAAGCTCGCAGCGTTCGGCGCGGCCGTCGCGCTGGCGGCGCCGTGGACCGGGGCGATCGCCCAGCAGAAGTTCGTGACGATCGGCACCGGCGGCGTCACCGGCGTGTACTACGCCGCCGGAGGCGCGATCTGCCGCCTGATGAACAAGGAGCGCGCGCGCCACGGCATCCGCTGCTCGGTCGAGTCCACCGGCGGCTCGGTGTTCAACATCAACACGATCCGCTCCGGCGAGCTGGACTTCGGCGTCACGCAGAGCGACTGGCAGTACCACGCGGTCAAGGGTTCGAGCGTTTTCTCGAAGGACGGCGCGTTCGGCGACCTGCGCGCGGTGTTCTCGCTGCACCCCGAGCCGTTCACGGTCCTGGCGCGCAAGGAAGCCGGCATCACGAAGTTCGAGGACCTCAAGGGCAAGCGCTTCAACGTCGGCAATCCCGGCTCGGGCACGCGCGCTTCGGCCGAAGAGCTGCTCAAGGGCGTCGGCTGGCAGATGTCGGACTTCTCGCTCGCGTCCGAGCTGAAGGCCGACGAGCACGGTCCGGCGCTGTGCGACAACAAGATCGACGCATTCATCTACGGCGTCGGCCATCCGAGCGCGAACATCCAGGACCCGATCACCACCTGCGGCGCGAAGCTCGTGCCGCTGACCGGCGCCGGGATCGACAAGATCGTCGCCGCCGCGCCGTATTACGCCAAGGTCAACATCCCCGGCGGCCTGTACGCCGGCCACGCCGGCCCGACGGCGACCTACGGCGTGCTCGCGAGCCTGGTGTCGTCGTCGAAAGTTCCCGAGGCGACGGTGTACGAGCTTGTGCGCGCGGTATTCGAGAACTTCGACGAGTTCAAGAAGCTGCACCCGGCGTTCGGCTCGCTCGACCCGAAGGACATGATCAAGAACGGCAATTCCGCGCCGCTGCACCCCGGTGCGGTGAAGTACTACAAGGAAAAGGGCTGGATGTGACGTCGGCGGCGCTGCTGCCGACCGCTTGAGCCCCGCAGGCCCCGGACTCCCGGGGCCTTTTCGTTCGTGCGCCGAGGAAGAGGAACGACGATGTTCGGCAGAAAGAAGACCGATGTTTCGCAGGTCGACGTCAAGCAGCTCGTCGCCGAGAACGACGCCGGGGGGCGCAAGCCCGGTCCGGCGGTCGCGAAGCTGTTGCTGGCGACGACGCTCGCGTGGAGCCTGTTCCAGCTGTGGATCGCGTCGCCGCTGCCGTTCATCGTCGGCGTCGGCGTGTTCAACGACACGCAGTCGCGGTCGATCCACCTGGCGTTCGCGGTCTTCCTCGCGTTCATGGCGTATCCGGCGTTCAAGCGGTCGCCGCGCGCCCATGTGCCGGTGCTCGATTGGCTGATGGCCGTGGCCGGCGCGTTCTGCGCCGCCTATCTGTTCTTCTTCTATCGCGAACTTGCGACCCGCCCCGGTCAGCCGACGACGCAGGACCTGGTCGTCTCGGTCGTCGGCCTCGTGCTGCTGCTCGAAGCCACTCGCCGCGCGCTCGGCCTGCCGATGGTCATCGTCGCGGTGGTCTTCCTGGCCTACACGTTCGGCGGGCCGTACATGCCCGACCTGATCGCGCACAAGGGCGCGTCGCTGTCGCGCGCGATGTCGCACCAGTGGCTGACGACCGAAGGCGTGTTCGGCGTCGCGCTGGGCGTGTCGAGCGGCTTCATCTTCCTGTTCGTGCTGTTCGGCTCGCTGCTCGACCGCGCCGGCGCCGGCAACTATTTCATCAAGAGCGCGTTCGCGCTGCTCGGCCACATGCGTGGCGGGCCGGCCAAGGCGGCGGTGCTGTCGTCGGCGGCCACCGGGATCATCAGCGGCTCGTCGATCGCCAACGTCGTGACGACCGGGACCTTCACGATCCCGCTGATGAAGCGCGTCGGCTACCGCCCCGACCAGGCCGGCGCGGTCGAGGTGTCGAGCTCGGTCAACGGCCAGCTGATGCCGCCGGTGATGGGCGCGGCGGCGTTCCTGATGGTCGAGTACGTCGGTATCCCGTACACGCAGATCATGAAACACGCGATCCTGCCGGCGGCGATCTCGTACCTCGCGCTGCTGTACATCGTCCACCTCGAAGCGTTGAAGGCCGGGCTGCAGGGCCTGCCGCGGCGCAGCCAGGCGCCGTTCGTGCGGCGGATGCTGTCGCTGGCAACGACCGTCGCCGGCTTCGTGCTCCTCGCCGCTGCCGTTTACTACGGCATCGGCTGGCTCAAGACGCTGCTGCCGGAGGCGGCACTTCCCATCGTCATCGTGGGCCTCGTCGCGGCCTACATCGGCCTGATGTGGGTCGCAGCGCAGCAACCGGCGCTCGAGCTCGACGACCCGAACGCCGAGGTTTACGAACTGCCCGAAACGCGGCCGACGCTGCTCGCCGGGCTGCACTACCTGCTCAGCGTCGTCGTGCTGATCTGGTGCCTGATGGTCGAGCAGTTCTCGCCGGCGCTGTCGGCGTTCTATGCCACGCTGTTCATGCTGTTCGTGATGCTGACGCAGCGACCGATCATGGCGCTGCTGCGCGGACAGCGCGGGCTGGGCGCGGCCACGCTGCAGGGCTTGCGCGATGTCGTCGGCGGCCTCGAAGCCGGCGCGCGCAACATGATCGGCATCGGCGTCGCGACGGCTGCGGCCGGCATCATCGTCGGCACCGTGTCGCTGACCGGCATCGGCCTCGTGATGACCGAGGTCGTCGAGCTGCTGTCGGGCGGCAACCTGATGTTGATGCTCGTGCTCGTGGCGTTCATCAGCCTGGTGCTCGGCATGGGATTGCCGACGACGGCGAATTACATCGTCGTGTCGACGCTGATGGCGCCGGTGGTCGTCGAACTCGGCGCACAGAACGGGCTGCTGGTGCCGCTGATCGCGGTGCACATGTTCGTCTTCTATTTCGGGCTGATGGCCGACGTCACGCCGCCGGTGGGCCTGGCATCGTTCGCTGCGGCGGCGATCTCGCGCAGCGACCCGATCAAGACGGGGGTCACGGCCTTCTACTACAGCATGCGCACGGCGATCCTGCCGTTCCTGTTCATCTTCAACA
>CBDUBX010000029.1:0-16590 GCA_965365495.1 uncultured Burkholderiales bacterium | reverse complement strand
GCGCCGCGTGGTCGGTGAACGGGTGCAGGAAGTGCGCGGCGTCGGCGGCCTGCCACTGCTGTGTCGTGCGCGGAGCGCCGTCGTTCATGCGCGACTCGGCCGTCACACGTGCAGCAGCAGGTGCTCGCGCTCCCACGGCGAGATGACCTTCATGAATTCGGCCGACTCGGTCTCCTTGACCTCGGTGTAGACGGTGACGAAGGCCTCGCCGAGCACTTCGGCCAGCGCCTTCTCGGCGCGCAGCGCGCGCAGCGCCTCGCCGAGGCTGCGCGGCAGCGCGTAGTCGCCGAGGTAGGCGTCGCCCTTGCATTCGGCGCTCGGCTCGATGCGGTCGCGCAGCCCGAGGTAGCCGCAGGCCAGCGTCGCGGCCAGCGCGACGTAGGGGTTGGCGTCGGCGCCGATGACGCGGTTCTCGACGCGCCGCGCGGTCGCCGCCGCCAGCGGCGCGCGGATGCCGACGGTGCGGTTGTCGGTGCCCCACTGGATGTTGATCGGCGCGGCGGTGCTGCGCACGAGCCGGCGGTAGCTGTTGACGTACGGCGCGAACAGCGCCATCGCCGCCGGGATGTAGCGCTGCAGGCCGCCGATGTACCAGTAGAACTCGCGGCTTGGCGTGCCGTCGGCGTTGCTGAAGACGTTGCGCCCGCCGTCGACCGCGCACAGGCTCTGGTGCACGTGCATCGCGCTGCCCGGCTCGCCGGCGATCGGCTTGGCCATGAAGGTGGCGAACATGTCGTGGCGCAGCGCCGCCTCGCGCACCGTGCGCTTGAACAGGAACACCTCGTCGGCCAGCCCCAGCGGGTGGGCGTGGAAGAAGTTGATCTCCATCTGCCCGGCGCCGATCTCGTGGATCAGCGTGTCGACGTTGAGCTCCATCTTCTCGCAGTAGGCGTAGACGTCCTCGAACAGCGGGTCGAACTCGTTGACGGCGTCGATCGAATAGGCCTGGCGACTGCTCTCGCTGCGCCCGCTGCGGCCGATGGGCGGCTTCAGCGGCACGTCGGGGTCGGTGTTGCGCGCAACGAGGTAGAACTCGAGCTCGGGCGCGACCACCGGCGCCAGCCCGCGCTCGGCGTACAGCCCGCAGACGTGGCGCAGCACCGACCGCGGCGCGAACGGCACCAGCGTGCCGTCGCGGTCGTAGCAGTCGTGGATGACCTGCGCGGTCGGGTCGGCCGCCCACGGCACGATGCGCACCGTGGTCGGGTCCGGCCGCAGGTGCATGTCGCGGTCGGTCGGGTTGATCACGTCGTAGTACGGCCCTTCCTCAGGGAACTCGCCGGTCACGCCCATCGCGACGACGGCTTCGGGCAGCCGCATGCCGCGGTCTTCGGTGAACTTGTGGCGCGGCAGGATCTTGCCGCGCGCCACGCCGGTCAGGTCGGGCACGAGGCATTCGATCTCGGTGACGCCGTTCGCGTCGAGCCAATGCTCGAGGTCGGCGAACGAGAAGGTTCTGCGGCTCGGGGTCATCGCGAGGCGGCGCTGCGCGCGGGTGGCATTCGCCGTTCGACGTCGAGGTCGTCCCGTTCGGCGCAGGCATCGACTGTGGCGACGAACGCCACCCCGCCACCGCTGCGCAGTGCCCGATCGGCGCGAACGCGATGCGCGCGGACGGCCTCGCCCCAGGCGTGCAGCAAGCGCAGCGACAGCGGGTTGGCCGCGGCCAGCCACTCGGGGTGCCATTGCACGCCGACGATGAACGGTTCGCCTGCGGCGCCGTCGCCGCCGGCGCCGACCCACGAAAACGCCTCGATCAGTCCGTCGGGCGCGACCGCTTCGGGCCGCAGCCCTTCAGCGAGCCGCGCAATCCCCTGGCCGTGGACCGAATTGACGTCGATCGGCCCGGCGCCGAGCACACGCTCGAGCCGCCCGCCGCGCAGCACGTCGACACGATGGGCGGCGGCGTACTGCACGTCGATCGCCGCGTCGTCGACGGCGCGGTGGTCGGCGTAGCCCGGGACGTCGTGCACCGCCTGGTGCAGCGACCCGCCGAGCGCGACGTTGACCTCCTGCGCGCCGCGGCAGATCGCCAGCAGCGGCACGCCGCGCGCGACCGCGCGGCGCACCAGCGGCAGCACCCAGGCGTCGCGCGCTTCGTCGAGCGGCAGCGCGGGGTCGGCGAGCGGCGCGGCGTAGTGGCGCGGATGAACGTTGGACTTCGAACCGGTCAGCAGCACGCCGTGCACCGCGTCGAGCGCGGCGTCGATCTCGTCGGTGTCGAGCGTTGTCGCGACCAGCGGCAGCGCGCCGGCCAGCCGCACGGCGTCGACGTACTTGCGGCCGACGGTGTGGCTCGGATGGCCGCCGAGCGTGCGGTTGCACGCCGAGACGAGCACCGGCGGCGGGCGGTTCGAGGTCGCCATCGGCGGAGCATAGCCGCGCGCCGCCGGCGGCGCGGCGCGCCAGCCCGGGCGGCGGGCGTCAGGCGACGCGGCGGATCGCGCGGCGCACCGTGTCGACCACCTCGGCGATCTGGTCGCGGTCGATGATCAGCGGCGGCGACAGCGCGATCGTGTCGCCGGTCGTGCGGACCAGCACGCCTTGCTCCCAGCAGTCGAGGAAAACGTCGAACGCGCGACGCGCCGGCGCGCCGGCCCGCGGCGCGAGTTCGATGCCGGCGACGAGGCCGATGTTGCGCACGTCGATCACGTGCGGCTCGCCGCGCAGCGCGTGCACCGCCGCACCGAAGTCGGCGTCGAGCGCCGACGCGCGCGTCAGCAGACCTTCGTCGGCGTAGGTGTCGAGGGTCGCCAGACCCGCTGCGCACGCCAGCGGGTGTGCCGAGTACGTGTAGCCGTGGGCGAATTCGATCTGGGCGTCGGGGCCGGTCATGAACGCGTCGTGGATCGTGTCGGCGACGAGCACCGCGCCCATCGGCACGCTGCCGTTGGTCAGCCCCTTGGCGCAGGTGATCAGGTCGGGCGTGACGCCGAAGGTCTGCGCGGCGAACGGCTGGCCGGTGCGGCCGAAACCGGTGATCACTTCGTCGAAGATCAGCACGATGCCGTGGCGCGTGCACAGCTCGCGCAGACGCTCGAGGTAGCCGCGCGGCGGCACGAGGACGCCGGTCGACCCGGCGACCGGCTCGACGATGACCGCGGCGATCGTGCCGGCGTCGTGCAGCGCGACGAGGCGCTCCAGGTCGTCGGCGAATTCGGCGCCGTGCGCCGGCTGGCCGACCGAGTACGCGTTGCGCTCCGGGTCGTGGGTGTGACGCAGGTGGTCGACGCCGGGGAGCATCGCACCGAACGCCTTGCGGTTGCCGACGATGCCGCCGACCGAGATGCCGCCAAAGTTCACGCCGTGGTAGCCGCGTTCGCGGCCGACGAGCCGCGTGCGGCCGGCCTCGCCGCGCTGGCGCTGCCACGCGAGTGCGATCTTCAGCGCCGTGTCGACCGCCTCCGAACCCGAGTTCGTGAAGAACACGCGGCCGAGACCGGCGGGCGCCAGCGCCGCCAGCCGCGTCGCCAGCTCGAACGCCTTCGGGTGCGCCATCTGGAACGGCGGCGCGAAGTCGAGTTCGGCCGCCTGCCGACGGATCGCATCGACGATGCGCGGCCGGGCGTGGCCGGCGTTGACGCACCACAGACCGGAAGCGGCATCGAGTACGCGCCGCCCGCGGTCGTCCCAGTAGTGCATCCCCTCGGCGCGGACGAGCATCCGCGGCGACTGCTTGAACTGCCGGTTCGCGGTGAACGGCATCCAGTACGCGGCGAGCGCGTCGGCCGCGCCGGCAGGCGCCTGCACCAGGCGCGAGGGATCGGTGGCTTCGTTCATCGCCGCATTCTCGGCGCGGCGCTTTCCGGCGTCAGGCCGGGGACTTGCGCGAGCGGTCGGCGGCCAGCCGCTGTTCGCGCTGGCGCCGCGCCGCCGGGTAGATCAGCGATTCCTCGAGCGCGATGTGGTCGCGGTACAGCGTTGCGAACACCGGCAGCGCCTCGCGCAGCACGTCGACGTCGTACCAGTCGTAGCCGTTGGCGATCGCGTCGATCTGCGGCGCGAGCTCGCGCCAGTCCTGCTCGAGCCAGCCGTGGTCCTGCTGCAGCCGGCGCACGTGCTGCACCAGTTCGGCGTCGCCGCTGGCCAGCAGCCCGGGGAAGACGTGGCGCTCCTCGTCGGCGTGGTGGTGCGTACCGGGGCCGCTGAAGTACAGCAGGATCTCGCGGGCGAGCGCGCGCGATTCGTCGTCGGCGCCGTTGCCGTCCAACTGTGCGACGAGCCGCTCAGCGGCCTGCACCATCTGCAGCGCGGCGCGGTGCGCGGTGTCGAGCGACTCGAAGTCGGGCAGCATCGGCGTCAGCGGCCGCGCGTAGCGCGCGGGCCGGGTGTCGGTGGAGGTGGTCACGATGCGCTCCTCGGTAACCTCGATGCATTCTTTGCGCCTGGTCGGGCGGCGTGTTGCGCCGGATCAAGGCCCCGCGCCGATCCGCGGTGCTGCTGCGTGAGCAGGACGAGCACGATGGCCAAGCCGGTGCTCGTGCTGCAGCACCTGAACGACGACGGGCCGGCGTATCTCGCACGTTGGCTGCGCGGCGCCGGGCACGTGGCGGACCTGCGCAACAGCGAACGCGGCGACCCGATGCCGCGGTCGATCGCCGGCTATGCGGCGCTCGCAATCCTCGGCGGCGAGATGGGGGCCAACGACGACCTGCCCGGGTTGCGCCGCGCCGAGGAACTGGTGCGCGACGCGGTGGCGCAAGGCGTTCCGGTGCTCGGACACTGCCTGGGTGGCCAACTGATCGCGCGCGCGCTCGGCGCCCGCGTGCAGCGCAATCCGGCGGGCCCGGAGATCGGCTGGCACCGGATCGCCGTCGCGTCGACGTCGCTCGCGCGCGAGCGGCTCGGCACGGACGTCGCGCCGGTGGTGTTCCAGTGGCACCGCGACACGTTCGAGTTGCCTCGCGACGCCGAACCGTTGGCGAGCAGCGAGCTTTGCGCGAACCAGGCCTTCGCGATCGGGCCGCACCTGGCACTGCAGTTCCACGTCGAGGTCGACGCGCGCAAGCTGCTGCGCTGGACGCGCGACGAGCCGCTGGCCGAAGACGCGCGCGCCGCGCGCCGCGACGCGGTCCAGACCGCCGCGGCGATGCGCACCGGCGCGCGCCGCTGGCTGGCCGCGCAGCAGGCGATGGCGCGACACGTCTATGCCGATTGGCGCCGGCGCTGGCGGGATTGACGGCAGCGATCGCAGGTTCAGCCGATCGCGCGCCGGGATCGCCGCAGGAAGCAGAACGCGATTCCGAAATGCGGAATCGTGTCTTTTGCGCCGCAACAAAAGTCCGGCATATGAAAGAACGCTGTTCCGCGATGCAAAACTTTGCGCCAAGCTATTGATCTATATCGCGAAACGATCGCTCTTATATAAGACATACATCTTCGGCAGCGGTCCGGCGTCGGTTACGCTTGCGGCCACGCATGTCATGAGCGACCTGCCACCACCGCCCACCGATTGGAGTTTTTCCATGCCCCGTACCACGCGCCAGCAACAGATCGACGCCCTGCAGACCGATTGGGACCAGAACCCGCGGTGGCACGGCATCACCCGCGGCTACACCGCCGACGACGTCGTGCGGCTGCGCGGCAGCCTGCAGGTCGAGCACACGCTGGCGCGGCGCGGCGCCGAGAAGCTCTGGCACCTGATCAACACCGAGCCCTTCGTCAACAGCCTCGGCGCGCTCACCGGCAACCAGGCGATGCAGCAGGTCAAGGCCGGGCTGAAGGCGATCTACCTCAGCGGCTGGCAGGTCGCCGCCGACGCCAACGACAACGGCGAGATGTACCCCGACCAGAGCCTGTACTCGGTCGACTCGGTGCCCAAGGTCGTCAAGCGCATCAACGCCGCGTTCACCCGCGCCGACCAGATCCAGTGGAGCGAAGGCAAGGACGACGTCGACTACTTCGCGCCGATCGTCGCCGACGCCGAGGCCGGCTTCGGCGGCGTGCTCAACGCGTTCGAGCTGATGAAGGCGATGATCGACGCCGGCGCCGCCGGCGTGCACTTCGAGGACCAGCTCGCATCGGTCAAGAAGTGCGGCCACATGGGCGGCAAGGTGCTGGTGCCGACCCGCGAAGCGGTGAGCAAGCTCGTCGCCGCGCGTCTGGCCGCCGACGTGATGGGCACGCCGACGATCCTGCTCGCACGCACCGATGCCGAAGCCGCCGACCTCGTGACCAGCGACGTCGACGACAACGACAAACCCTTCCTGACCGGCGAGCGCACCGTCGAAGGCTTCTTCAAGTCGAAGAACGGCCTCGAGCAGAGCATCAGCCGTGGCCTGGCCTACGCGCCGTACGCCGACCTGATCTGGTGCGAAACCGGCAAGCCCGACCTCGCGTTCGCCAAGGCGTTCGCCGACGGCATCCACGCGAAGTTCCCGGGCAAGCTGCTCGCATACAACTGCAGCCCGAGCTTCAACTGGAAGAAGAACCTCGACGACGCGACGATCGCCAAGTTCCAGCGCGAGCTCGGCGCGATGGGCTACAAGTTCCAGTTCATCACGCTGGCCGGCTTCCACAGCCTGAACTACTCGATGTTCGACTTGGCGTACGGCTATGCGCGCAACAACATGAGCGCGTTCGTCGAGCTGCAGGAGAAGGAGTTCGCCGCCGCCGAGCGCGGCTTCACCGCGGTGAAGCACCAGCGCGAGGTCGGCACCGGCTACTTCGACGCCGTGACGACGACGATCGAGCGCCAGGCGTCGACCGCGGCGCTGAAGGGGTCGACCGAGGACGAGCAGTTCTTCGAGAGCGCGGCGCACTGACGACCCGCCGACCCGCTTCGAGAAGGCGCGCCGCGGCGCGCCTTCTTATTTCCGCGCGGTGTCGCCGGTGATCGCGGCGGGTGCGACACCGGCGGGCAGTGCGCCGCCGCGGCGAGCCGTCGACGACGGCTGCGCCGCAGCGTACGGGCCTACTTTGGCGGCAGGCGGATCGCGCCGTCGAGGCGGATCACTTCGCCGTTGAGCATGTCGTTCTCGACGATGTGGCGCACGAGCTTCGCGTAGTCGTCGGGTGTGCCGAGCCGGCTCGGGAACGGCACGCTCGCGGCCAGCGCGTCCTGCACTTCCTGCGGCATGCCGAACAGCATCGGCGTGCCGAAGATGCCCGGCGCGATCGTCATGTTGCGGATGCCGTTGCGCGCCAGGTCGCGCGCGATCGGCAGCGTCATGCCGACGATGCCGCCTTTGCTCGCCGCGTACGCCGCCTGGCCGATCTGGCCGTCGTACGCGGCAACGCTGGCGGTGCTGATGCACACGCCGCGTTCGCCGGTCGGCGCGGGGTCGTTCTTCGCCATCGCCGCCGCGGCCAGGCGGATCATGTTGAAGCTGCCGACGAGGTTGACGCCAACCGTCTTCGCGAACAGCGCGAGCGGGTGCGCGCCGTCCTTGCCGACGGTCTTTGCCGCCGGCGCGATGCCGGCGCAGTTGACGAGCCCGACGAGCGGGCCGAGCGCCGTCGCCTCGGCCACCGCGGCCTCGGCATCGGCCTCCTGCGTGACGTCGCAGTGCACGAAGCGGCCGCCGATCTCGGCGGCGAGCGCCGCGCCGCGGTCGTCCTGGACGTCGGCGACGACGACGCTCGCGCCGCAGCCGGCGAGCATCCGCGCCGTGCCTTCGCCGAGGCCCGACGCGCCGCCGGTGACGATGAAGGTGTGGCCGGTGATTTCCATCAGCGGGCTCCGGTGACGAGCGAGGGGCGCATCGGATCAGCCTTCCAGCGCCTGCATCACGCGCGCGGTGATCTCGTCGACCGCCCCGGTGCCGGCGATCCGCGCGCAGCGCGGCGCCGCCGCGTCGCCGCTGTCGGCCCAGCGGCGGTAGTACGCGACCAGCGGCTGCGTCTGTTCGCGGTACACGGCGAGCCGCTTGCGCACCGTTTCCTCGCGGTCGTCGTCGCGCTGCACCAGCGGCTCGCCGGTGTCGTCGTCGACGCCGTCGGCCTTCGGCGGGTGGAAGCGCAGGTGGTAGACGCGGCCCGAGGCCGGGTGCACGCGGCGGCCGCTGATCCTCTCGACGACCTCCTCTTCCGGGACGTCGATCTCGAGCACGACGTCGAGCTTGACGCCGGCCGACTTCATCGCGTCGGCTTGCGGCACGGTTCGCGGGAAGCCGTCGAGCAGGAAGCCGCGCTCGCAATCGGGCTGCTGCAGCCGCTGCTCGACGAGGCCGATGATGATGTCGTCGCTGACCAGTCCGCCGCTGTCCATCACGCGCTTGGCGGCGATGCCGAGCGGCGTGCCGGCCTTGACCGCGGCGCGCAGCATGTCGCCGGTGGAGATCTGCGGAATGCCGTAGCGCTCGCAGATGAAGCCGGCCTGGGTGCCTTTACCGGCGCCGGGGGCGCCGAGCAGGATCAATCGCATCGTGTTCCTCGGGTGATCGCCGCGCTGCAGTGGCGCGCGGTGGCCGAAGCATTATCGCGACCGCGCCCGGGTGCTCAATCCTCGGCCGCCCCGGCGGCGTACAGCGCCCGCACGCGCGCCAGGTCGGCCGGCGTGTCGACGCCGCCGGCCACCGCGGCCGCGGTCATGTGGACCGCGATCCGTCCGCCGTGCCACAGCACGCGCAGTTGTTCGAGCGCCTCGGCGGCCTCGATCGGCGCCGGCGCGAGTGTCGGAAAGCGCCGCAGGAAGCCGGCGCGGTACGCGTAGAGGCCGACGTGGCGCAGCGGCGCGGCGCCGGGCGCGGCGACGATCGCGCCCGCGGGCGCGTCGCGCCAGCACGGGATCGGCGCGCGGCTGAAGTACAGCGCGCGGCCCAGCGCGTCGACCACGACCTTGACGACGTTGCGGTCGGCGAAGTCGGCGGCGTCGGAGATCGGATGCGCCGCGGTCGCGACCGCACAGTCGGCGCGCTCGGCGAGCAACGCCGCACAGCGCGCGACCAGTGCCGGGTCGACGAGCGGCTCGTCGCCCTGGACGTTGACGACGATCGCGTCGTCGGCCAGGCCGAGCGCGGCGCACGCTTCGGCCAGGCGGTCGCTGCCGCTGGCGTGGTCGGCGCGCGTCGCGACCGCGCGCACGCCGTGTGCGGCGCAGGCGTCGGCGATCCGCGCATCGTCGCAGGCGACGACGACCTGCGCCGCGCCCGACCGCACCGCGCGTTCGGCGACGCGAACGACCATCGGCTTGCCGCCGAGGTCGGCGAGGGGCTTGCCGGGCAGGCGCGTCGACGCATAGCGCGCCGGCACCAGCACGGTGAACGCGGTCACGGCGCCGCGGCGGGGTCTTCGGTGGCGTGGGCTTCCGACTCGAGCATCACCGGCACGCCGTCGCGGATCGGGTAGGCGAGGCGGTCGGCGCGACAAACCAGCGCCTGCGGCCGCTGCTCGGCGTCGCGCGTCATCTCGAGCGGACCCTTGCAGACCGGGCAGACGAGCAGTTCGATGAGGCGGTGGTCGAGGCTCATTCGGGCAACGCGAGCAATGCGAGAAGGTCGCGGACCCAGCCGCGGGGCAGGTCCAAGTCTAGCGGCACGACCCAGACGCGCGTACCGCCTATCCGGCTCGGGTCGAGCTTGACCGCGTCCTTCTCGGTCGTCACGACATCGGCGGTCGCGGCCGGCCACGGCAGCGTCGCATAACGATGGTGGTCGGGCAGCGCCAGCGTCGACGAGAGCGTCAGCCCGGCGCTGCGCAGCGACGCGTAGAACTTCTCGGGCGACGCGATGCCGGCGACGGCGACGAGGTCGCGCCCCTGCAGCGCCGCCAGCGGCACGCGCTGGCCGGCATCGCCGGCGCGCCACGCGGCCAACGGCCACGCGTGCTCGACGCGGCGCTGCGCGACCGCACCCGGCAGCGAGGTGCTCGGTCGGCCCGCGGTGTAGAGCACGCGCATCGTCGCCGGCACGTTTGCCGGCAGCGGCTGGCGCAACGGGCCGGCGGGCAACAGCCGGCCGTTGCCGACGCCGCGCTCGTCGAAGACGGCGACGTCGACCGCGCGCGCCAATGCGGCGTGCTGCAAGCCGTCGTCGGCGACGACGACGTCGACGCCCGGGTGCCGCGCGCACAGCGCGCGCACCGCGGCGGCGCGGTCGCGACCGACCCACACCGGCACGCCGCAGCGGCGGCGGATCACCAGCGGCTCGTCGCCGACCGCGTCGGCGTCGTCGGCAACGTCGACGTCGCGCACCGCGTCGTCGAGCCGACCCCAGCCGCGAGACACGACGCCGGGGCGCCGACCGACGGCGACGAGCGCGTCGACGAGCGCAATCACCGTCGGCGTCTTGCCGGCGCCGCCGGCGACGACATTGCCGACGACGACCACCGGCACCGGCAGCGGCGCGGGTGGGGCGGCACGGGCCGCGGCACGGCGCTGTGCGATCCCGTAGACCGCGGCCAGCGGGCGCAGCGCCTGCGTCAGCAGCGTCGGCTGCGGCTGCCACCAGTGGCGCGCGAGCAGCGCCTCGATCCGGGCGCGCAGCGCCATCGCGCCGGCGGCCCGATTCAGCGCGGCGCGGCCGGCACGGTCGACGCCGACGGCGCCTGCGCGGCGAAGGTCAGCCGCGCCAGTCCGGCGCGGCGCGCCGCGTCGAGCACGTGCAGCACCGCCTGGTGCGTCGCCAGCGAGTCGGCCGAGACGACGACCACCGCGTCGCGCCGCGTCGCCGCCGCAGCGGCGAGCGTCGCGGCGAACGCGTCGACGTCGTGCGCGTCGACGACGCGGCCGTCGACCGCGTAGCGGCCGTCGCTGCCAACGGCGACCACGAGCTGCGACGACGAGTCGGCGAGCGCGTCGGCGTCGGCGCGCGGCAGGTCGACGCGCAGTGCGGTGTAGCGCGCGTAGGTCGTCGACAACATCAGGAAAATGATGACGACGAGCAGCACGTCGATGAACGGGATCAGGTTGATCTCGGGTTCGTCGATCCGGCGGCGGGAAAAGCGCATCGGCGGCGAAGGCTCAAGCGGCCGGCGTGCGCACCGCGAAGCGCATCAGGTGCGGCACGAGGCGCTCGGCGGCGAGTTCCATCGTCAGCTGATACTCGTCGACGCGACCGCGGAACCAGCGGTAGAACATCAGCGCCGGGATCGCGATCATCAGCCCGAACGCGGTGTTGTACAGCGCGATCGAGATGCCGTGCGCCAGCTGCTGCGGGCTGCCGCTGCCCGGCGCCTGCGAGCCGAAGATCTCGATCATGCCGACGACCGTTCCCATCAGCCCGAGCAACGGCGCGGCGGCGGCGATCGTGCCCAGCGTGTTCAGGTAGCGCTCGAGGCCGTGCACCGCGACGCGGCCGGCGTTCTCGAACGACTGGCGCAGCATCGGCTCGGTGATGCGCGGCTCGGCGACGACGCTCCGCACGCCGGCAGCGAGCACGCCGCCGAGCACCGAGCTCTGCGCGAGTTTGGCGATCACGTCGGCCGACGGCAGCGACGTCCGCGTGATGCCGACGACCTCGTCGACCAGCCGCGGCGGCGCGACGCGTGGCGTGCGCAACTGCATCACCCGTTCGATGACCAGCGCCAGCGCCACCACCGAGCACGCGAGCAAGGGCCAGATCGGCCAGCCGGCGGCTTGTATGATCGAAAACAAGGCTTTGCAGGTAGGTCGGCGGGCGTGAGCGAAGCCCGGCCGGGGCGGCTCGCCGACGTGTCGCGGAGCGTTCTCCGAACCTCCGGCAGCCTTTGAGCATCCGCTGCCCCCGATCGGGCGGCGCGGATTATGTCCGAGGCCTGCCGCGCTCTCTATTCAGCCCTCGCCGTCGCGCGTGCACGGGCGGCCGCGATGCCAGCTCGTGTCGCTCGTCGCCGTCGCCGTCGCCGTCGCGCGCCGCGTTCACCGACCCGATTCGTCTTGACCTCCGACCTCTTTCCGCCCGACGTCGAACGCCGCGACACCGGCGACCGCGCGTGGACCGTCGCATCGCTACTGCTCGCCGCCGGCGACGCGCTGGCCGCACGTTTCGGCGCGGTCACGGTGCGCGGCGAGCTGTCGGGCTACACGCGCGCGGCCAGCGGCCACTGCTACTTCACGCTGAAAGACGCCGACGGTGCGGCCGCGGTGCTGCGCTGCGCGCTGTTCCGCCGCGCCGCATCGCTGCTCGCGTTCCCGCCCGCCGACGGCCAGCAGGTCGAGCTGCGCGGCCGCCTCGCGGTATTCGAGCCGCGCGGCGAACTGCAGATGGTCGTCGAGTCGCTGCGGCGCGTCGGCACCGGCGCGTTGTACGAGGAGTTCCTGCGCCGCCGCGCGCGGCTCGCCGCCGACGGCGTGTTCGACGCCGCGTCAAAGCGGCCGGTCGCGGCGCACCCGTGCCGCATCGGCGTCGTCACGTCGCTCGGCGCCGCAGCGCTGCACGACGTGCTGACGGCTCTCGCGCGGCGGGCGCCGCACGTCGCCGTCGTCGTCTACCCGAGCGCGGTGCAGGGCGCCGACGCGCCGCGCTGTCTGGTGGACGCGCTGCAGCTCGCCGGACGCCGTGCGGAAGTCGACACGCTGCTGCTGGTGCGCGGCGGCGGCGCACTCGAGGACCTTTGGGCGTTCAACGACGAAGCCGTCGCGCGCGCGGTGCGCGCGTGCCTGATTCCGGTCGTCTGCGGCGTCGGCCACGAGACCGACGTGACTCTTGCCGACCTCGCTGCCGACCTGCGCGCGCCGACGCCGACCGCGGCCGCCGAGCTCGCGGCGCCGGCACGCGAGGACGTCGCACGGCGCCTCGATGGAGCCGCCGCCGCGCTGGCCCGCAGCGTCGACCGCCGGCTGCAGTCCGGCGCGCAGCGGCTCGACACGCTGGCGTCGCGGCTCGGCGCGCCGGCGCGCGGGCTCAGTGCGCAGCGGCAACGGCTCGCCGGCACCGAACGCGCGCTGCGCCAGGCGCTCGCCGGCGCGAACGACCGTCACGGTCGCGCGCTGCGGCGCGCCGCCGAGCGGCTGCAGCGCGTGATCGCGGTCGACGTTCAGCGCGCGACGCTGCGACTCGACGGCGCCGCGCAGCGGCTGGCCGCGCTCGATCCGGCGCGCGTGCTGCAACGCGGCTACGCGTGGGTCGAAGGCACCGACGGCCGTCCGGTGGTGTCGGTGCGCGCGTTGGCCGCCGGCGATGCGGTGCGCGCGGTGTGGGCCGACGGCACCGCAGCGGCGCGGATCGAGCGCGTCGAATCCCTGCCGCCGCGACCGGATCGACCCGCTGCCTAGAATGGCGCGGCTCACGCAACCCTCCAGCCACGAACCAGGAAGCCCCGCGATGGAACACACGCTGCCCGAGCTGCCGTACCCGATCGATGCGCTGGCGCCGCACTACAGCCGCGAGACGCTCGAATACCACCACGGCAAGCATCACAAGGCCTACGTCGACAAGCTCAACGAACTGCAGAAGGGCACCGAATTCGAATCGATGCCGCTCGAGGAGATCGTGCGCAAGGCGTCGGGGCCGCTGTACAACAACGCCGCGCAGACGTGGAACCACACGTTCTTCTGGAACTGCATGAAGCCCGGCGGCGGCGGCGAGCCGTCCGGCGCGCTGGCCGACGCGGTGAAGCAGAAGTGGGGCAGCTACGCGCACTTCCGCGAGTCGTTCGTCAAGTCGGCGGTGGCCAATTTCGGCTCGGGCTGGACCTGGCTCGTGAAGAAGCTCGACGGCAGCGTCGACATCGTCAACACCGGCGCCGCCGGCACACCGCTGACCACCGGCGACGTCGCGCTGCTGACGGTCGACGTCTGGGAGCACGCGTACTACATCGACTACCGCAACGCGCGGCCGAAGTTCGTTGAGGCCTTCCTCGACAAGCTCGCGAACTGGGACTTCGCGCAGCGCAACTACGGCTGACGCGCCGCTTCAGCGGTCGAAGACGCGGCCGCGCAGCTTGAAGCCGGGGCCGATGCCGCGCTTGGCGAACCAGCCCTGCGGCATCTCGAGCGCCAGCCGCACCGGCTCGGCCGAGCAGTGCGACGCGTCGGACTGCGGCTGCATGTCGGCGAGGTTGACGATGCGGCCGTCGTCGGCGACGAAGGCGATCGTCAGCGGAACCAGCGTGTTGCGCATCCAGAAGCAGCGCACGCCGGCGGCGTCGTTGACGAACAGCATCCCTTCGTTGCCCGGCATCTCGCGGCGGAACATCATCCCGGTGGCCTGCTGCGCCGGCGTGATGGCGAGCTCGGCGCGGATCACGTGCATGCCGGCGACGATCTCGGTCGTCGGCAGCCGCGGCTGCGGTGCGGTCTGCGCCGATGCGGCGGCGGCGGCGGCGGTGGCCAGCGACAGCCAGACGACGACGGTGCGGAACGACATGGTGTGCTGCGTGTGGGCGGTACGGTCGACGAAGCCAGCGATTATTCCCGCGGCCGCCGGCGGCGATGAGTTCGCGGCCGAGCGTCGGGTCGCCGCTGCCGGATGAGCGCATCGACCGCCGAGCCGGTCGCCGCCGTGCCCGCGCCCTCGCGGCCTCTGCTCGCCGAGCCCGCTGCGCCGGCGCTGCCGGCCGACGCCATGATCGGCGTCGTCGACGACCCCGACGAACTCGCGCGCTATACGCGCTGGATCGTCGGCGCCGACGGCGAGCGGCTCGGCGAGAGCGCATTGCAGCTCGCCGGCCTGCACTGCGCCGCTTGCAGCGGCGTCATCGAGCGCGCGCTCGCCGGCGTGCCCGGCGTCGTCGCGGCGCAGGTCGGCGCTGCGGCCGAGCGCGCGACGGTCACGTGGGACCCGCGGGCGACGCGCGCTTCCGCGCTGATCGTCGCGGTGCGCCGCGCCGGTTACGACGCGGTGCCCGACGCCGCTGCGCCGGCGCGCGCGCTGCGCCGCCAGGCGCACCGCCAACTGCTGTGGCGGCTGTTCGTCGCCGCGTTCTGCTCGATGCAGGTGATGATGATGGCCACGCCGAGCTACGTCGCCGGCCCGGGTGAGCTCGCGCCCGACCTGCGCCAGCTGCTGAACTGGGGCAGCTGGGTGCTGTCGCTGCCGGTGCTGGTGTTCTCGTCGGGGCCGTTCCTGCGCGGCGCGTGGCGCTCGCTGCGGGCGCGGCGCGTCGGCATGGACGTGCCGGTGGCGCTCGGCATCGCGATCACCTTCGTCGCCAGCACCGGCGCGACCTTCGACCCCGGCGGCGTGTTCGGCAGCGACGTCTATTTCGACTCGATGACGATGTTCGTCGCGTTCCTGCTCGGCGCGCGCTACGTCGAATTGCGCGCGCGCCACTCCGCCGCCGAGACGATCGAAGCGGCGCTGGCGAAGATGCCCGAGACCGCGTGGCGCGTCGCCGCCGACGGCGGCGTCGAAGCGGTCGCAGCGCACCGCCTGTGCGCCGGCGACGTCGTCCGCGTCGCGGTCGGCGAGGCGTTTCCGGCCGACGGCGAGCTCGTCGCCGGAACGACCCGTGCCGACGAGGCGCTGCTCAGCGGCGAGTCGACGCCGGTCGACAAGGCTGCCGGCAGCGAGCTGGTCGGTGGCAGCGTCAACGTCGGCGCGCCGGTCGAGATGCGCGTGCAGCGCGTCGGCGCCGACACGCGGTTCGAGACCATCGTCTCGATGATGCGCAACGCGACGACGCAGCGGCCGGCCGCGGCGCGCGTCGCCGACCGCTGGGCCGCGCCGTTCCTGTGGACGGTGCTGCTGCTCGCCGCAGCCGCCGCGGCAGCGTGGAGCGTCGTCGACCCGACGCGCGCGGTGTGGGTCGCGGTGGCGGTGCTGATCGTCACGTGCCCGTGCGCGTTGTCGCTCGCCGCGCCGGCGACGCTGGTCGCCGCGGCCCGCGGCGCGGCGCGCGACGGCGTGCTGCTGCGGCGGCTCGACGCGATCGAAGCGCTGGCCGGCGTCGACCGCGCCTTCGTCGACAAAACCGGCACGCTGACCGAGGACCGGATGCAGTGGCGCGCCACGGTGCGCACGCCACGCGGCCGCGACGCCTTCGGCGACGATGCCGCGGCGCTCGGCGCGGCGGCGTCGCTCGCGGCGTGGTCGCGGCACCCGCTGTCGCGCGCGATCGCCGACGCGGCACCTGCCGCGGCGGCGGCAGCGACAACGCGCTGGCGCGACGTCGCCGAGCACGCGGGACGCGGCGTCGAAGCCAGAGATGTCGACGGACGGACGTGGCGCCTCGGCGCGCCAGGATGGGCGGCCAGTGGCGACTCCTGCGCCGGTGCCGGCGATGCCCCTGCCGCGCGCGATGCGGGAGACGCGGGAGACGCGGGAGAAGCGGGAGAAGCGGGAGAAGCGGGAGAAGCGGGAGAAGCGGGAGACGCGGGAGACGCGGGAGAAGCGGGAGCAGCCCGCAATGCAGCCGACTCGCGCGCCACCGGGGACCAGCGCGAAGGCGTCGCCGCCGGCCGCGTCGTCCTTACCCGCGACGGCGTCGCGCTCGCCGTGTTCGCGATCGACGAGGCGTTGCGGCCCGACGCCGCCGATGCGGTGCGCGCGCTGCGCGCCGACGGCGTCGCGGTGACGCTGCTCACCGGCGACCGCGCCGCCAGCGCCGCGGCGCTGGCGGCGCGGGTCGGCTTCGACGCCGTCGTCGCCGGCGCGACGCCCGAGACCAAGCTCGCCGCGGTCGTCGCCGCGCAGCGTGCCGGGCACCGGGTGCTGATGGTCGGCGACGGCGTCAACGACGCGCCGGTGCTGGCGCGCGCCGATGTGTCGCTGGCGATGGCGCAGGGCGCGC
>CBDUBX010000028.1:0-16784 GCA_965365495.1 uncultured Burkholderiales bacterium | reverse complement strand
CTGCCGGCGTTGGTGCGGCACCGCAACACCCTCAGTCAGACCGAGCTGACGCGGACGAACGTGGCGCTGGTCTGCGCGCAGTTGACCGCCCACGAGATCCCCCACCAGCCGCGTGGCCGCGCCGTGGTCCAGGTGTGGTCACGCGACGGGGTAACCGGCTACCTCCTCGTGCGCAGCGCCCGGCAGGTTCCGCAGAACGGCCATCCGGTCTTCAAGCTCGGCGGCGGCTTGGCCGATGCGCTGCCCCGCACGGATAGCGAGCAGGTCGAGCCCGCATGGACGGCCTACGTCGGCATCCTGATGGACACCGCGAGCGTTGGCGTCGCCACCTACGACGCGGCGCAGGGCCGGCTCGTGCCGAGCGCGCCGCCGGTGGCGGTGGCGGCGCTGGCCGACGCTGCAGCGCCGGCCGCGGCGGCGACGAAGGGTGAGCGGCTGGCCGTCGGCCGCGACCTCGTCGACGCGGGTTCGCTGCCGGCGTTCGAGGCGCTGCAGCAGGCGCTGCGCCGCGGCGAGCGCGCCGAGGTGCGCTACGCGGTGCGCCACCCCGAGCTCGGGCTGCGCTGGCTGCTGACGCGCGTCGAGCCCGGCGCGGCCGACGCCGGCGGCGCGGCGACCTCGGTCGTGACGCTCGACGTCACCGAGCAGGAAACCGCGCAGCGGCGCAACGAGCAGCTGCTGCGCGAGCTCGAGACGATCCTCGCGAGCTCGCCGGCGGGCATCGCCTACTGGCGGGGCGCGCGGCTCGTCCGCTGCAACGTCGGCTTCGAGCGCCTGCTCGGGCTGGCGCCGGGGCGCGCCGCCGGGATGCCGCTTGGCGACGTCTTCGCCGCCGCGGTTCCCGGCCCGCAGCCGCTCGGCCGCGATGCGATCGCGGCGATCGCCGAGGGCCGGTCGTTCGACGCCGAGCTGCCGCTGACCCCGCCCGGTGGCGAGCTGCGCTGGGTGGCGTTGTCGGTGCGCCGCGCCGAAGGTGCCGGCGACGACGCCGAGTCGGTCACCGTGCTCGGCGACATCACGCGGTTGAAGGCGCAGCAGGCCGAGCTCGAACGGCTGTCGCGCGAACAGCGCGCCGCCGAGGAGGCGCGGCTCGCGGCGGCGATCGCGCAGCGCGAGTCGCTGGTGCGCGAAGTGCACCACCGCATCAAGAACAACCTCCAGGGCGTGGCCGGACTGCTGCAGCAGAACGCCACGCGCTACCCGGAAGTGGCGCCGCTGCTGCGCGAAGCCGTCGGCCAGGTGCAGGCGATCGCGCAGGTCTACGGGCTGCAGGTCGGCGCCGCCGGGCCGCTCGCGGTGGCGGCGCTGCTGCGCGCGATCGCGCAATCATTGACGCGCACCTTCGGCCGGGCGATCGATGTCGCGCTGGCCGACGGCGACGTGCCGCACGTGCTGCCCGAGGCCGAGTCGATCCCGGTCGCGCTGTCGCTCAACGAGCTGCTGGTCAACGCGATCAAGCACGGCGACGGCGGCGGCATCGCGTGCACGCTCGGCCGCGAAGGCGACGGTGTCGTCGTTCGCGTGGTCAACGGCGGCGCGTTGCCCGCCGGCTTCGACGCCGCCGCGGTGCGCGGCGGGGTCAGCGGCCTCGGTCTCGTGCGTGCGCTGCTGCCGCGGCGCAGCTCGGCGTTCTCGCTGGTGCAGCGTGGTGACCGCGTCGTTGCCGAGGTGCGGCTGCGACCCCCCGGGGTGCGCGAGCCCGCCGACGCCGCTGGCGCAGAATCGGCGCCGTGAGCTCCGCACCGCCGGCCGCGAAAGGCAAGCTGCTCGTCGTCGACGACGACCGGCTCGTCCTCGCGACCGTCGTCAGCGGTCTGGAGGCTGCCGGCTTCGACGTCGTCGACACCGACGACGGCGAAGAAGCGATCGCGCTGGCGCGCACACACCGTCCCGAGCTCGCACTGCTCGACATCCGGATGCAGGGCTTGAGCGGCTTCGACGTCGCACGCTTGCTGCAGCGCGACCTGGCGATCCCGTTCGTCTTCCTGTCGGCGTTCGACGACGCGGCGACCGCGGCGCAGGTGCGGTCGCTCGGCGCGCTCGACTACCTGATCAAGCCGCTCGACGTCGGGCAGATCGTGCCGGCGGTGCACGCGGCGCTGGCGCGCGTCGCGGCCGCGGCCGCGGTTTCGACGTCGCCGACCTCTGCCGCCGCGCCGACCGAGCCGCCGCCGTCGGACCCGCTGGCGATCGCCGTCGGCGTGCTGATGCAGCGCCATGCCGCGCCGCGCGTCGCGGCGTGGCAGCGGCTGCTGCAGGGCGCGGCCGCTGCGGCGACCACGCCGCGCCGCCACGCCGAGCGGCTGCTTGCGACTTTCGACGAGGGCAGCGATGGCTGAGCCGTCGATCGGCACGGCAACGCCCGACGGCGCGGTGTTCGACGCCGCCGCGTTGGCGCGGCTGCAGGCCACGCTCGACCCCGACGGCCGCCACCGGCTGCTGCCGCGCGTCTTCGACGCCTATCGCACGCTGCTCGTCGACGTCGTCGCGCAGCTCGGCGGCGCGGTCGACGCGCACCGCATCGCCGAGCTCGCGCACAAGCTCAAGTCGTCGTCGGCCCAGCTCGGCGCGACCGCGCTCGCCGCAGCGTGCGTTGCGGCCGAAGCCCGCTGGCGCGACGCCGATGCGGCGACGCCGGTGTCGCTCGTCGCTGCCGACGCGGCCCTGCTGCAGCGGCTCGCGCAGCAGGCGCTCGAAGCCGCCGACGCGCTGGCGCACGACTAGGCGCCGTCACCGCATGGCCCCCAACAGCTCCTACGTCGAAGACGGCATTCCCGTCGAGCCCGAGGTGCTGCTCGTCGACGACGACGCGGTTAACTTGATGCTGACCGCGCTCGCGCTGCGCGAGCGCGGCTTTCGTGTCGTCGAGGCCGGCAGCGGCGCCGCGGCGCTCGCACAGCTCGGCGAGCGCGTGCCCGACGTCGTCGTCCTCGACGCGCTGATGCCCGACCTCGACGGCTTCGACACCTGCCGCGCACTGCGCCGCCTGCCGGGGCTCGAGAACATCCCGGTGCTGATGTTGACCGGGCTCGACGACGACGCATCGATTTCGCGTGCCTATCGCGCCGGCGCGACCGACTTCTTCGTCAAGGCCACGCAGTGGAGCCTCCTCGCCGGAAGGCTGCGCTACCTGCTGCGGTCGTCGCGCACGCGCATCGAGCTCGAACGCAGCAAGAGCAAGCTCGCGCGCGCGCAAGACCTCGCGCGGATGGGCAGCTTCGACTGGTGGCGCGACGGCGGCGGCTTCGTGCTGTCCAACGAGGCGCTGCGCGTGCTCGGCTGGGGGCCGCACGAGCCGGCGCCGCTGCGCGCGCTGCTGCGCATGGTGCCGGGCGACGAGCGCCGCATCTTCCTGCGCCAGATGCACGACGCGCTGCGCCACGCGACGGTGCTCGCCGCCGACGTCGGCATCGTCCGCCTCGACGGCCGCCAGCGCATCCTGCACATCGAGGCCGAGCCCGAGTTCGACGAGCACGGCCGCAGCATCGGCTATTCGGGGATCGTGCAGGACGTCACCGACCGGCGCCAGGCCGAGGACAAGATCCGCCAGCTCGCCAACTTCGACGCGCTGACCGGGCTGCCGAACCGCCGCCAGCTGATCTGGCGCGCTGAGAAGGCGATCGAGCAGGCGCGGCGCATGCAGCACCAGATGGCGCTGCTGCTCGTCGACCTCGACCGCTTCAAGATCATCAACGACACGCTCGGGCACAGCGCCGGCGACGAGCTGCTGATGGAGGTCGGGCGCCGGCTGCGTGCGTGCGTGCGCCACACCGACCAGCTGATGGAAGGCGCGCTGGAAGCCGTCGGCGCGCGGTCGCACCGCGCGCTCGAAGCGGTGGGGCGGCTCGGCGGCGACGAGTTCGTCGCGCTGCTGCCCGAGGTCGGCGGCGACGCCGACGCCGAACGCGTCGCGTGGCGCATCCTCGAAGCGCTGCGCGAACCGATCTTCGTCAGCGGCCAGGAATGCTTCGTCACCGCCAGCGTCGGCGTCGCGCTGTTCCCGCGCGACGGCCACACCGTCGTCGACCTGCTGCGCAATTCCGACGTCGCGATGTATTCGGTGAAGGCGCAGGGCAAGAACGCATCGGCGGTGTACAGCCCGCAGCTCGCCGGCCGCGGCCGCGAGAAGCTCGAGCTCGAGACCGCGCTGCACAAGGCGATCGAGCGCGACGAGCTGGTGCTGCACTACCAGCCCAAGATCGACGTCCGCGCCGCGCGGATGGTCGGCGCCGAGGCGCTGATGCGATGGCAGCGCGGCGACAGGCTGGTGCCGCCGGGCGACTTCATCCCGCTGGCCGAGGACACCGGGCTGATCGTGCCGCTGTCGGAATGGGCGCTGCGTGAGGCGGCGCGCCAGGCGCGGCAGTGGCAGACGGCGTTCGGCTTCGCCGATTCGATCGCCGTCAACCTGCCGAGCCGGCTGTTCGAGCGCAGCGACCTCGTCGAGCACATCCACCACTGTGCGACGCAGTTCGGCGTGCCGCACCGCGCGATCCAGCTCGAGATCACCGAGAGCAACCTGATGAAGGACCTGCAGAGCGTGATCCCGTCGCTGCACCGCCTGAACGAGGTCGGCATCGAGATCTCGATCGACGACTTCGGCACCGGCTACTCGAGCCTCGCGTACCTGACGACGCTGCCGATCAGCGAGCTGAAGATCGACCGCAGCTTCGTTCGCGACCTCGGCATCACGCCGCAGAGTTCGGCGGTGGTCACCGCGATCATCGCGCTGGCGCGGTCGCTCGGGCTGCGCGTGATCGCCGAAGGCGTCGAGTCGATGCGCCAGATGGAGGTGCTGCACCGCCTGGGCTGCGGCGTGATGCAGGGCTTCCTGTTCAGCCGCGCGGTGCCGTCCGACGAATTGCTGCGCTGGCTCGAGAACACCGTGCTGCCGCGTCGCGCGCCCTGGATCGGCCCGGCCGACACCGGCGACGAGCCGCTGCGCGCCGCCGGCGCGCGGCCGATGCACTGAGCCCGCGGCGTGGGCGCGGCGGCGGCGCCGGCAACGCTGGCCAAGGGCGCGCTGCGCCGCCTGGCGCAGTCGCGGCTCGAGCCGACGCCCGAGAACTTCGCCCGCGCCTACGCCGACGAGGCGGGCGGCGCGCTGCCGTCGGCGGCGCCGCCGACGTCGACCTCGGCGCCGCCGTCGCCAACGCCGGCCGGCGCCGCGTCCGCCGCGTCGAGCGCGAACGCGACCGGAGCCGATGACGGCAAGGGCAGCGCCGGCGACTGGTCGCTCGTCGTCGAGCGCCTGGCACGCCACCTCGACCGCGGCGGTCGCCACTGGACCGCGGCGCGGCGCAAGGACAGCTGCCGTCGCGTGCTCGACGGCAGCCGCAGCGACCCGCAGCGCCGGCTGCAGCGTCTGCAGTCGCTGCTCACCGCGTGGGAGCACGACCGCCCCGACGACGCCGGTGGCGACGCCGACACCGCCGGCGGCGACGCGCCCGCCGATAGCGATGGCGGCTTCGGCGCCGACACCGCGGCCCACGCCGCGCCGGTGGCGGCGACCTCCACCGCCGTCGACGACGCCGCCGACGCCGCCGGGGCCGCTTCGGCCGACGCCGCTGCCCCGGCTTGGACCGCGGCGCTCGCGGCATTGCAGCAGACGCTGTCGACCGGCCTCGCGCGCCCCGACGCCGCCGCGCCGGCGGCGAGCGCCGACGCGCCGCGCGCGGCCGCGCTCGCGACGCGGCTCGCGTCGCTGGCCGACGCGGTCGCCGCCGATGGGCCGCTCGCCGAGCACGTCGACGCGATCGCGCTGGCGTGCGCCGAGGCGCGCGGGTTGTTCGTCCACCGCCACCGGCTGATCGACGCGTTGGCCGCGCTGTGCCGCGAGCTCGGCAGCGGCTTGGCCGACTTCGCCGACGACGACCGCTGGGTGCAGGGGCAGGGTGACGCGCTGCAGCGCCATCTCGCCGAGGGCCTGAGCGTGCGCGGCGTCGCCGCGGCGACGGCGATGCTCGGCGACGCGCGCGCCGGCCAGGCGCGGCTGCGCGGCGAGCGCAGCGCCGCGCGCGACGCGCTGAAGGCGCTGGTCGAAGGCATGCTGCAAGAGGTCGAGACGCTCGGCGAGCACACCGGCCGCTTCGAGGTCGCCGCGGCGCGCCACGTCGAGCAGATCGCCCGCGCCGAAACGCTCGGCGAGCTCACCGGTGTCGTCCAGGCGCTGCTCGACGACGGCCGCAGCGTCCACGCCGCGGTCGCGCAGTCGCAGGCGCGGCTCGTCGCCAACCGCGACCGCGCGGTCGAGCTCGAAGGCCGCGTGCGCGAGCTCGAAGCCGAGCTCAAGCGCGTCTCCGACGAGGTCGCGACCGACGCGCTGACGCAGGTCGCCAACCGGCGCGGGCTCGAGCAGGCGTTCGCCGCCGAGGCGGCGCGAGTCGCACGCGCCGACCGCGGCGACGACGGCGCTACCGCGATGCTGGCGATCGGCTTGATCGACATCGACAACTTCAAGCGGCTCAACGACAGCCTCGGCCATGCCGCCGGCGACGTCGCGCTGCAGCGGCTGGCCGCGGCGGTGCGCGAGCGGCTGCGCCCGATCGACCACCTTGCGCGGTTCGGCGGCGAGGAGTTCGTCGTGCTGCTGCCCGGCAGCGACGCCGCCGCCGCGCAGGCGGCGCTAACGCGGCTGCAGCGCAGCCTGTCGGCGGCGCTCTTCATGCACGACGACCGCGAGGTCTTCGTGACGTTTTCCGCCGGCGTCACCGCGTGGCGGCCCGGCGAGACGCTGACCGACGCTCTCGCGCGCGCCGACGAGGCGCTGTACGACGCCAAGCGCAGCGGCAAGAACCGCACGTGCGCCGCGTGACGCGGCACGCAAGAACCGCACGTGCGCCGCGCGACGCGGCGTGCAAAAACGGCACGTGCGCCGCGTGACGCCGCGTCCAAGAACGGCATCCTGCGCCGCGTGACGCGGCGGCGGCCGTCCGCGGCCCGCCCGGCGCCGCGCAGCTGACCCTCATTTCGCTCAAGTCGGCGCCGGCGCGGCCGATGAACCGGCAGCAGGCGCGGCCTTCGCAGCCGTGCCGTTGCTGCGTTGCCCTCCCAGCGTCGATGAGCGAGATCCTCCGCTTTCTGTCTCCGGTGCGCCACGCCGCCGTGGCGTTCTTCAAGCACGACCTGGCGTTGAAGCGCCAGGGCGGCGCGGTGCATGTCGTCCTCGAAGAACGCTCGGGCGACGGGAAGTCGCGCCCGCCGACGCCGGCCGAGCGCGCGGCGCGGCGCGACGCCGAGCTGCTGGCGCTGATCCGCCGCGAGTTGCGCGAACTGCTCGACGAGCTGCCGGCGTCGCGCGCGAGCCTGCGCCAATTGGCGTTCGTCGAATCGGCGCTCGGCAAGAAGGGGTTGCGCGCGCTGGACAAGCTGCCGCTGGACGTGCTGAAGCACGCGCTCGACCAGTTCGAGCAACTGGTGACGAACTGGTCGCCGGTGGGGCTGGCGACGCTGCGCTCGAAGATGGCGGTGGCGGTGATCGACCGCGAGCAGGCCGGCGAGGCCGCCGACGGCGACGCCGGTCCGACGTCGCTGGCGCTGGCCCGCGCCGCCGGCATGTCCGAGCTGCCCGAGGTCGTCGACCGTTCCGACGACGAGGCGCTGGCCGCCGCCTACGCGTCGCTCGGCGAGGCCGCGCCCGACGCGGCGACCGCCGCCGCGCCGCGCTAGGCGCGCGACGCCCCTCCGCGCACCGCGTCAGCCGCCGGGCGCGCGCAACTCGCTCGTCAATTGCAGCGACCGCCGCCGCGCGGTCGCGTCGTGGACCGCGGTCGCGACGATCAACTCGTCGGCCGCGGTGCGTTCGGCCAGCGCCGCCAACCCGCGCGCCACCGTCGCCGGGCTGCCGACGACCGACGTCGCGAGCATCGCTTCCGCGCCGGCGTGCTCGGCCGGCGTGGCCATCGCCGCCAGCGCCTTCGGGTCGACCGGCCGCGGCAGCGGCCCGCGCTGGCCGCGCTGCATGCCGAGAAAGCGCTGGCGCAGCGACGTGAACAGGAACTGCGCGTCGGCATCGGTGTCGGCGACGACGACGTTGACGCCGACCATCGCGTGCGGCGTCGGCCACGCCGCCGACGGCCGCCAGCCGCCGCGGTACGCGGCGAGCGCGGCGTCGAGCAGCGCCGGCGCGAAGTGCGATGCGAACGCGAACGGCAGCCCGAGCCACGCCGCGAGCTGCGCGCTGTACAGGCTCGACCCGAGCAGCCAGATCGGCACCTTCGTCCCCTGGCCGGGGATCGCGCGCACCGCCTGGCCGGGCGTCTCGTCGTCGAGGTAGCGCTGCAGCTCGACGACGTCGCGCGGAAAGTCGTCTTCGGCAGCGGTGTCGAGGTGGCGGCGCAGCGCGCGCATCGTCTGCCGGTCGGTGCCCGGCGCGCGGCCGAGGCCGAGGTCGATTCGCCCGGGGTACAGCGTGGCGAGCGTGCCGAACTGCTCGGCGACGACCAGCGGCGCGTGGTTCGGCAGCATCACGCCGCCCGAGCCGACGCGCATCGTCCGCGTCGCGCCGGCGATCGCGCCAACGAGCACCGCGGTCGCCGAACTGGCAACGCCGTCGAGGTTGTGGTGCTCGGCGACCCAGTAGCGGCGGTAGCCGCAGGCCTCGGCGTGCTGCGCGGTGGCGATCGTCTCGCGCAGCGCCGCGGCAGCGTCGCCGCCGTCGACGATCGGCGCGAGGTCGAGGACCGACAGCGGCGGAATGGTCGTCATGGCCTCGGCGCGCCGCAGGCGCGGCGGCGCACCGGCTCGCGCATCAGCACGAACTCCTCGGCCGCCGTCGGGTGGACCGCGAGGGTGCGGTCGAAGTCGCGCTTCGTCGCGCCGGCGGTCAGCGCGACCGCCAAGCTCTGCACGATCTCAGGGGCGTCGGGGCCGAGCATGTGCACGCCGAGCACGCGGTCGGACAGGCCGTCGACGACGAGCTTCATGTAGGTCTTCGCGGCGCTGCCGACGAACGCGGTGCGCATCGGCCGGAACTCGGCCGCGTAAACGTCGACCGCGCCGCAGGCCACGGCCTCCTCCTCGGTCAAGCCGACGCTCGCCAGCGGCGGGTCGGTGAAGACCGCGCTGGCGACGGTGCGGTGGTCGACGCGCGCCGGCCGGCGGCCGAACTCGGTGTCGACGAAGGCGCGGCCTTCGGCAATCGCCACCGGCGTGAGGTTGACGCGGTTGGTGACGTCGCCGACCGCCCAGATGCCGGGCACGCTGGTGCGGCTGTCGGCGTCGACGGCGATCGCGCCGTGCTCGTCGAGCGCGACGCCGACGGCGTCGAGCCCGAGCCCGGCGGTGTTCGGCCGCCGGCCGGTGGCGTTGAGCAGCGCTTCGGCGCGCAGCACCGAGCCGTCGGCGCGGGACAGCGTCCAGCCGCCGTCGTCGCTGCGCCCGGCGCCGACCAGCGCGACGCCGCACGCCAGCGTGACGCCGCGCGCGGCCAGCGACATCGCGAGCCGCGACCGCAGGTCGTCGTCGAAGCCGCGCAGCGGCGCCCCGGCGCGCATCGCCAGCGTCACCGCGACGCCGATGCCGGCGAGGATGCTTGCGAACTCGACCGCGATGTAGCCGCCGCCGACGACGATCGCGCTCGAAGGCAGCGTGCGCAGGTCGAGCACGTCGGTCGACGTCATCGCGCCGGCCAGCCCCGGCAGCGCGTCGGCGACCGGCGAGCCGCCGGTGGCGACGAGGACGCGCGACGCGCGCACGCGCCGATCGTCGCCGAGCGCGACCGTGCCGGCGTCGACGAAGCGCGCGCGCGCGGCGACGACTTCGACGCCGGCGTCGGCGAGCATCCCGCGGTAGACGCCTTCGAGGCGGTCGATCTCGCGCGCCTTGGCGTCGGCCCAGCGCGCAAGTTCGAAGCGGCCGCCGACGTCGACGTAGCCGTAGCCCGCGGCCTCGCGCAGCGACTGCGCGTAGCCGGCGGCGTAGACCATCAGCTTCTTCGGCACGCAGCCGCGGATCACGCAGGTGCCGCCGAGGCGGTCGGCCTCGGCGAGCAACACCTTGGCGCCGAGCCGCGCCGCGTAGCGCGCCGCGGCGACGCCGCCCGAGCCGCCGCCGATGACGATCAGGTCGTAGAGGTCGCTCATGGTTCGAGGTCGTCGGGTCGCGAAAGACATCGATTGTCTGCCGAGGTCGGGGTCAGTCGGGTCCGATCGGCGCATGCCGCGATCATCGGCGCCAGCCCCGGTAGCGCTGTCATTACACTGCCTGCATGGAACGCAGTCCGGCGACGCTTCGCAGGGCGCGCCGCGGCAGCGGCGCGGTGACGTTGCACGACGTGGCCCGGCTCGCCGGTGTGGCGCCGATCACCGCGTCGCGCGCGGTGAACACGCCGGAGCGGGTGTCGGACGATGTGCGCCGCCGGGTCGCCGACGCCATCGCTCGCACCGGTTACGTGCCCAACCGCCTCGCCGGCGGGCTCGCGTCGGCGCGCAGCAAGCTCGTCGCCGCGGTTGTGCCGACGGTCACCGGCCCGGTATTCCTCGAAACCGTGCGCTCGCTGACCGAGTCGCTGGCCGATCGCGGATACCAACTGATGCTCGGTCAGTCGGGGTACGGCGGATCCCGCGAGGACGCGCTGCTCGACGCGATCATCGGCCGTCGCCCGGACGGCATCGTCTTGACCGGCGTGATGCATTCGGCGGCGGGGCGCAAGCGTCTGGTCGCGTGCGGCATTCCGGTCGTCGAGACGTGGGACCTGACGCCGACGCCGGTGGACATGCTGGTCGGGTTTTCGCACGTCGACGTCGGGCGTGCGGTGGCGCGCTACCTGCACGCGCAAGGGCGCCGCCGACTGGCGCTGGTGTCGGGCGACGACGAGCGCGCGCGGCGCCGCGCGGCGGCGTTCGTGTCCACCGCCGAGGAACTGGGCTTGCCGCCGGTGTCGATCGCGTTCGTGCCCGCACCGACGACATTGCGCAGCGGACGCCGGGCGCTGCGCGAACTGCTGCGCGACACGTCGAAGATCGACGCCGTGTTCTGCAGCTCCGACCTGCTGGCGCTCGGGGTGATGACCGAAGCCCGCGCGTCGGGCGTCGCGGTTCCGGCGGCGCTCGCGGTCATCGGCTTCGGCGACTTCGATTACTCGGCCGACCTGGACCCGGCGCTGAGCAGCGTGCACATCAAGAGTGCCGAGATCGGGCGTCAGGCGGCGCAGTTCATCGTCGACCGCGCAGAAGGGCGCGATGTGGATCAGCCGATCGTCGACATCGGCTTTTCGATCGTCGAGCGCGAAAGCACCGCGAGCGCGGGTAAACCCGCGGTGACTTCGACCTTGCGACGCGCGCCAGGTAGCGCTACCATGCGGCGCTGAGTCGGTAGCGCTACCACGGTTAGGTTGGTAGCGCCTGCCGCCTCGCCAGGCCGGCTCCAGACCGGCCGATGGAGACGACACCGATGACTTCCTCGTCGACGCCGCGGGTGCGGTCGCTGCGGGCGATTCCGGTCGCCGGCCGTGACGGCATGCTGCTCAACCTGAGCGGCGCGCACGGCCCGTTCTTCACCCGCAACCTGCTGATCGTCACCGACGACGCGGGCCGCACCGGCATCGGCGAGGTGCCCGGCGGCGAGAAGATCCGCGCGACGCTCGACGACGCGGCCGGGCTCGTCGTCGGCCAGCCGGTCGGCGACGTTCGCCGCCTGGTGCGGGCGCTGCAGGACGCGTTCGCCGACCGCGACCGCGGTGGCCGGGGCCAGCAGACCTTCGACTTGCGGACGACGATCCATGCGGCGACCGCCGTCGAGTCGGCGCTGCTCGACCTGCTCGGCCAGCACCTCGGGCTGCCGGTGGCGGCGCTCCTCGGTGAGGGGCAGCAGCGCGAGTCGGTCGAGATGCTGGGCTATCTGTTCTTCGTCGGCGACCGTCGCCGGAGCGACCTGCCGTACGCCGAAGAACCCGACGCCGACGACGACTGGCTGCGACTGCGGCATGAGCGGGCGCTGACCCGCCGCCGACGTCGTCCGCCTCGCCGAGGCGGCGCGTGCGCGTTACGGCTTCGACGATTTCAAGCTCAAGGGCGGCGTGCTTCGCGGCGACGACGAGGTCGAGGTGGTGACCGCGCTGCACGAGCGCTTCCCCCAGGCACGGGTCACGCTCGACCCGAACGGCGCGTGGTCGCTGAAGGAGGCGATCCGGCTGATGCGCGACATGCGCGGCGTCGTCGCCTACGCCGAGGACCCTTGCGGCGCCGAAGACGGCTACTCGGGCCGCGAGGTGATGGCCGAGTTCCGGCGCGCGACAGGGCTGCCGACGGCGACGAACATGGTCGCCACCGACTGGCGCCAGCTGGCCCACGCGCTGGCGCTGCAGAGCGTCGACATCCCGCTCGCCGACCCGCACTTCTGGACGATGGCCGGCAGCGTCCGTGTTGCCCAAACCTGCCGCGACTGGGGGCTCACGTGGGGGTCGCATTCGAACAACCACTTCGACGTCAGTCTGGCGATGTTCACCCACGTCGGCGCGGCCGCGCCCGGTCGGGTGACGGCGATCGATACGCATTGGATCTGGCAGGACGGACAGCGTCTGACCAAGGAGCCGCTGCGGATCGAAGGTGGCCATGTGAAGGTGCCGGATCGGCCCGGGCTCGGCATCGAGCTCGACATGGCGGAGGTCGATAAGGCGCACGAGCTGTACCGCCGGCATGGTCTGGGCGCGCGCGACGATGCAGTTTCGATGCAGTACCTGATTCCGGGATGGACCTTCGACCCGAAGCGCCCGGCCCTGGACCGCTGATCCGTTTCCGCCCAGACCACGACTTCGAGATCGGCATGCGTGCAAACAACCTGCGAACGATCTGGCGGTCCGGCGGCGCCGCCGTCAACGGCTGGCTGGCGATCCCGAACGGCTTCTCGGCCGAGACGATGGCGCATCAAGGCTGGGACACGCTGACGATCGACCTGCAGCACGGCGTCGTCGACTACGCCCAGATGGTGCCGATGCTGCAGGCGATCGCGACGACGCCGACGGTGCCGGTGGTCCGGGTGCCGTGGCTCGAGCCCGGCATCCTGATGAAGACGCTCGACGCCGGCGCCTACGGTGTCATCTGCCCGATGGTCAACACCCGCGACGACGCTGCGAAGCTCGTCGCGTGGACCCATTACGCGCCGCGCGGCACCCGCAGCTTCGGTCCGGTGCGGGCGCTGCTGTACGGCGGTGCCGACTACCCCGCGCATGCCAACGACACGATCGTCTGCTTCGCGATGATCGAGACCGCTGCGGCACTGGACAACCTCGACGCGATTCTGTCGGTCGAGGGGCTCGATGCGGTCTACATCGGCCCGTCGGACCTGTCGCTCGCGCTCGGCTGCACGCCGACCTTCGACGACCTCGACCCGCCGGCGGCGCAGGCGGTCGACCACATCCTCGACCGCGCGAAGGCGCACGGCCTCGTCGCCGGCATCCACAACGGCAGCCCCGACGCGGCGCTGAAGCGCATCGCGAAGGGCTTCCAGTTCGTCACCGTCAGCTCCGACGCTCGGCTGATGGCCGCCGGCGCCCAGCAGGTGCTCGCGCGGATGCGCGCGGACAAGGCGGCGCCGACGCCGCAGGCCGCGTCGACCGCGCCGACCCCCGGCGCCGGCTATTGAAACCAACCCGTTATCTCGACCCGGGAACGACCATGAACATCGGCTTCATCGGCCTCGGCATCATGGGCACGCCGATGGCGTTGCACCTGATCGACGCCGGCCACACTCTGCACGTCCACACCGTCGGCCCGATGCCGGAGGCCGTGGCCGCCCGCGCGGCGACGGTCTGCGCCGACGCCGCCGACGTCACGCGGCGCGCCGAGGTCGTCTTCGTGATGGTGCCCGACACACCCGACGTCGAGGCGGTGCTGTTCGGCGCCGGTGGCGTCGCCCAGGCGCTGCAGGAAGGCATCGGCGGCAGCGGTGGCGGCCCGCGCACCGTCGTCGTCGACATGAGCTCGATCTCGCCGATCGCGACCAAGGCGTTCGCGCAGCGGATCGGCGAGCTCGGCGCCGACTACGTGGATGCGCCGGTCTCGGGCGGCGAGGTCGGCGCGAAGGCGGCCTCGCTGACGATCATGTGCGGCGGCGAGCCGGCGGTGTTCGAGCGCGTGCGCCCGCTGCTCGAGACGATGGGCAAGAACATCACCCTCGTCGGCGGGAACGGCGACGGCCAGACGACGAAGGTCGCGAACCAGATCGTCGTCGCGCTGACGATCGCCGCCGTCGGCGAGGCGCTCGTCTTCGCGAGCAAGGCCGGCGCCGATCCGGCGAAGGTCCGCCAGGCGCTGATGGGCGGTTTCGCGGCCAGCCGGATCCTCGAGGTCCACGGCCAGCGGATGGTCGAGCGGGCCTTCGCGCCCGGTTTCCGCATCAAGCTCCACCAGAAGGACCTGAACAACGCGCTGCAGGGCGCGCGCGAGCTCGGCGTCGCGCTGCCGCAGACCGCCGGCGCGGCGCAGCTGATGCAGGCCTGCGCCGCCAACGGCATGGCCGACCTCGACCACTCGGCGCTGGTGCGCGCGCTCGAGCTGCTCGCCGGGCACGAGGTCGCCGCCGGCTGAGTCCGCTTGCGCCGCATCGACGCCGACCCGATTCAGCGACCCGCCGTGCCGATCGACGCACCTCTGGACCGTCGTCCGCTGCTGCGCGCGATGTTCGACGCCGCGGTCGCCGCCGCGCAGCCCGCGGTGTGCCTGCCGCCGCACCTGCCGGCGCCCCCGAGCGGACGCGGGCGAACGATCGTCGTCGGCGCCGGCAAGGCGTCGGCGGCAATGGCGCGCGCGCTCGAGGACCACTGGGACGCGCCGCTCGAGGGCGTCGTCGTCACCCGCTACGGCTACGAGGTGCCGTGCCGCCGTATCGAGATCGTCGCGGCGGCACATCCGGTCCCTGACCAGGCCGGCGTGCACGCGGCGCAGCGGATCGCAGCACTGGTTTCCGACCTCACCGCCGACGACCTGGTGATCGCGCTGATCTCCGGCGGCGGCTCGTCGCTGCTGGTCGCGCCGGGGCCGGGGCTGACGCTGGCCGACAAGCAGGCGGTGGCGCAGGCGCTACTGAGGTCCGGCGCGACGATCTCCGAGATCAATTGCGTGCGCCGCCACCTGTCGGCATTGAAGGGAGGGCGTCTCGCGGCGCTCGTCCATCCGGCGCGACTCGTGACCCTTGCGATCTCCGACGTTCCCGGCGACGCACCGGCCGACATCGCTTCCGGCCCCACGGTCCCCGACGCGACGACGTGCGCCGACGCGCGGTCAATCGTCGCGCGCTACGGGATCACGGTGCCGCCGGCGGTGCAGGCGCGGCTGGAAAGCGCGACGGCCGAATCGGTGAAGCCTGGCGACCCCCTCCTCGCGCGCGCCGAATACCGCATCGTCGCCGCGCCGCAGCTGTCGCTCGAGGCCGCGGCGAAGGTCGCGGCCGACGCCGGCGTCGTGCCGAACATCCTCGGCGACAGCCTCCAAGGAGAGGCGCGCCATCTCGGCACCGCGATGGCCGGCATCGCCACCCAGGTCGCCGCCCGTGGCCAGCCGTTCGCGCCGCCGTGCGTGCTGCTGTCCGGCGGCGAGACCACGGTGACCGTGCGCGGCGCCGGTCGCGGCGGACGCAACGTCGAGTTCCTCCTCGCGTTGGCGATCGGCCTCGACGGCCGCGCCGGCATCCACGCGATCGCCGGCGACACCGACGGCGTCGACGGCAGCGACGAGATCGCCGGTGCCTTCGTCGGCCCGGACACGCTCGCGCGCGCATGGCGGCTCGGCATCCCGCCGGTCCGTGCGCTCGACGACAACGACGGCCACGGCTTCTTCCAGGCCCTCGGCGACTCGGTCGTCACCGGGCCGACGCTGACCAACGTCAACGACTTCCGCGCGATCGTCGTCGACGACGTCGCCGGCGCTTCCTCCCGCTCGTGAAGAGCGCCTCCCACCGTCAATCGCAAGGATCTTCTATGACCACCTTCGCCCGACAGTTCCTCGTCGCCGCCGCCGCGGCGGCCGCCACCGTCGCCGCACTGCCCGCGGCGGCGCAGCAGCCGATCAGCGGCAACCTGCGCATCGTCATCGGTTCGACCTCGACCGGCGGCGACACCTACCAGAACGCGGCCATCGTGGCCGACGCGCTGGCGAAGAAGCTCGGCATCAACGCCAAGGTCGACGCGATCGGCCCGACCGCCGGCTTCCAGGCGATCGCCCGCAGCGACGACGGCTCGACGATCATGCTGTTCCACGACCATGCCTACCTCGGCCACCTGTACGGCGTCCGCGGCTACTCGGACATCTTCGCCGACTACAAGATCGGCCCGACGCTGGCGATCAACCCCGGCGACGCGTTCCTCGTGCCGGCGAAGTCGCCGTACAAGACCGTCGGCGACATCATCGACGCCGCCGGCAAGGGCACCCGCGTGCGGGTCGCGATCCAGCCCGGCGGCGTGTCCGAGATCGGCTACACCGCGCTGAAGAACGGCGTCAAGGTGCGCTACCCCGGCAAGGAAGGCAACCTCGTGCCGGTGAACACCGGCTCGCAGGCCGACAAGAACCAGCTGCTGTTCGACGGCCAGGCCGACGTCATCAACGGCTCGGTGCAGGCCAACGAGCAGTACACGCGGCTGCCGGCCGACGACCAGAAGGCGATGCGCTTCGTCTGGATCCCGGCGCGCAAGGAAACGCTGGCGCAGGCCAACCCCGAGGGCATGGGCCAGACCAGCCGCGAACAACTGATGCAGTACGCGACGCCGAACGCAACGGTGCCGCGCGACGCGAAGAGCAACTGGGCCTTCGACAAGGAGTTCTTCTTCCTCTACAACAAGAACATCAAGCCCG
>CBDUBX010000027.1:0-16805 GCA_965365495.1 uncultured Burkholderiales bacterium | reverse complement strand
CGATCGCGAACGTCGATTCGAGCACGAGCTCGAGGACCATCGGCACCGCGAGCAGGAACACCGCCCGCGGCAGCGGAATCTTGGTGTAGTCGGCGTTGGTGCCGCGGATCGCGTCGCGCAGTTCATGCAGCAGCGACCGCGGCGCGGACGCGCCGCCATCGCCGGCTGACGGAGCCGTCGGCGCCGATGCCTGCTCGCCCGCCGCGGCGCCGTCGCTCACCGTCGACTGCTCGCCGATGGGCCGCCGCCTCGCGATGCCGACGCCGCGCCGCGCTTCATGCGCCGGCGCGCAGACGTTCGAGCAAGGCCATCGCCGCGGCCGGTGCGCGCTCTTTCGCGCCCGAAATGAAGAAAACGAACACGTCGCGCGGCGCGGTGCGACCGGGCGGCGGCGGCTCGATGCGCGGCAGCGAGTCGGGCTCGCCGCCGTCGCGCCAGCAGCGCGCGCAAGCAGCCAGCGCGTCGAACGCCTGCGGCTCACACCCCTGCGGCAACTCGCTCTTGGTGCGCATCTCGCGCACGTAGACGAAGTCGCCGGTGACGTCGGCGAACGACGGGTAGTCGTCCGAGTCCGTGAACACCGTCGCGATGCGGTGGCGGCGCGCCAGCGCCAGGAACTCGGGCGTGCGAAAGCTCTCGTGGCGCACGTCGAGCACGTGGCGCAGCGCGATGCCGTCGACCGACGCCGGCAGCAGCGCGACGAAGGCGCCGAAGTCGGCGGCGTCGAAGCGCTTGGTCGGCGCGAACTGCCAGACGATCGGCCCGAGCTTGGCGCCGAGCTCGGCGATGCCGCTGCCGACGAAGCGCGCGATCGACTCGCCGGCGTCGGCGAGCACGCGGCGGTTGGTCGCATAGCGCGACGCCTTCAGCGCGAAGACGAAATGCTCCGGCGTCTCGCGCGCCCACTTCGCGTAGGTCTCGGGGCGCATCGTCGAATAGAACGTGCCGTTGACCTCGATCGCGGTGACGCGCGCCGCCGCCCAGGCGAGCTCGCGCGCCGCCGGCAGGCCCTGCGGATAGAAGTTGTCGCGCCACGGCTCGAAGGTCCAGCCGCCCATGCCCACGCGCACCTGGGGTTCCATCGTCGCCGCCTCTTGGCTGCCCGTTCGGGCGCGCATCGTAGCCGCGGGGCTCGCGCAGAATGCGCCGATGCACCCCTTCTGCCCCGCCCTGCCGGTTTCGCCATCGCTGTTGCGGTGGTCGTTGCTGCTGTCGATCGCCGCGTTGACCGGCTGCGCCACTGTGCTGCCGCCGCCGGCCGCCGACGGCAACGACCCCCGCGCAGCCGTGCGCGCAGCCGAGGTCGCGTTCGCGAAGACGATGGCCGACCGCGACTTCGATGCGTTCGCGCGGCACATCGCCGACGACGCGGTGTTCGTCAACGGCGGCCAGCCGTTGCGCGGCAAGGCGGCGATCGTCGCCCACTGGCAGCGGTTCTTCGCCGCCGGCCCGGCGCCGTTCTCGTGGTCGCCCGAGGTCGTCGAAGTGGTGACGACGTCGCCGCCGCTCGGCTACACCGAAGGCGCGGTGAAATCGCCCGACGGCACGACCTTCGCACGCTTCCACAGCACGTGGCGCCTCGAGGCGGACGGCCGCTGGCGCGTCGTGTTCGACAACGGCCAAGCGGCCTGCGCGGAGCGCGCGGCGAAGTAGGACCTCGGGCGCACGGCGCGCGCTCCGTCGCGGTGCCGGTCGTCGCCTTGGGCTGCTCGCGCGGCGGCCGGCGCTGCTGCGGGCGTCGTGGCCCGCCGCCGGCGACTGACGCCGCCGAGGCTCGGCCGAGATCGCCGGTCCGACGCGTTGTCCGGTCGTCTTCGCGCAGTGCGACCGAGAGCCACCGTCTCGCGCAAGCGCGGACGCTGCGTCCGCCGAAGCTGCACTTAAGCGAGAATTGCTCTTATTCAGGTCACTGCGCGCACCATGTCCCTTTCTTCCGTCTCGAACCATGGTGGGCCTGCGGGCTCGGCGCACGCGTCACCCGCGACCCGACTCGTCGACCTCGCACTCGATGACGACGCCGTGGTCGACGCCATCGTCGCGCCCGCCGGCGCGCCGCAGTGGGCGAGCCAGCTCGCGGACATCGGCTTTCTGCCCGGCGAGCCAGTGCGAGTCGTCGCGCGGGGCGCGCCGGGCGGCGACCCGCTGGTCGTGCGCATCGCCGATTCGACGTTCGCGCTGCGCCGTGCCGAAGCGGCGTGCATCCAGGTTCGGCTCGCCGGCCACGGTGGCGCGCCGCGAGCCGCCGGCGGTGGAGGCGCGCGATGAACGAGGCCGTCGTCCACGTCCACCCGGCCGGGCCGCTGGTCGCGCTGGTCGGCAATCCGAACTGCGGCAAGACGGCGCTGTTCAACCGCCTGACCGGCAGCCACCAGAAGGTCGCGAACTACGCCGGCGTGACGATCGAGCGCAAGGAAGGCCGGCTGCGCACCGCCGCCGGCAAGCTGCTCCGCGTGCTCGACCTGCCCGGCACTTACAGCCTGCACCCGCGGTCGCTCGACGAGCGCGTCACCGTCGACGTGCTGCGCGGCGCTGCGGCCGGCGAGAAGCGCCCCGATCTCGTCGTCTGCGTCGTCGACGCGACCAACCTACGGCGCAACCTGCGTCTCGTGCTCGCGGTCAAGCGGACCGGGCTGCCCTGCGTCGTCGCGCTGAACATGGCCGACCTCGCCGAAGAGCGCGGACTGAAGATCGATGCCGATGCGCTGTCGCGCGAGCTCGGCGTGCCGGTGGTCCGCACCGTCGCCGTCGACAGCGCCGGCGCCGAGCCGCTGCGCGCGCTGCTCGACGACACCGCGCGCTGGCGCGCCGCGCACGCCGCGGTCGCGCCGCCGACGGCGGGCGCTCCGCCCGCGCCCGAGCACGACACGCGCGGCGACCACGAAACGGTGCGCGCCATGCTCGAGCGGCTGGGCCTGGCCGCCGCGGTGCCGCACGACAGCAACGACCGCTTCGACAAGGTCGTGCTGCACCCGGTCGTCGGCCCGCTGCTGCTGACGGTGCTGCTGTTCCTGATGTTCCAGGCGGTGTTCGCGTGGGCCGAGGCGCCGATGGGCTGGATCGAGGCCGCCACCGGCTGGCTCGGCGAGACCGTCGGCAGCGTGCTGCCCGAAGGTTTCGTGCAGAGCCTGCTCGTCGACGGCATCGTCGCCGGGCTCGGCGGCGTCGTCGTGTTCCTGCCGCAGATCGTCATCCTGTTCGCCTTCATCCTCGTGCTCGAGGAAAGCGGCTACCTGCCGCGCGCTGCGTTCCTGCTCGACCGGCTGATGGGCGGGCTCGGGCTGTCGGGGCGCAGCTTCATTCCGCTGCTGTCGAGCTTCGCCTGCGCGATCCCCGGGATCATGGCCGCGCGCACGATCGACAACCCGCGCGACCGGCTGGTAACGATCCTGATCGCGCCGCTGATGACGTGCTCGGCGCGGCTGCCGGTGTATGCGCTGTTGATCGCCGCGTTCGTTCCCGACCGCGACGTCTGGGGCGGGCTCGAGCTGCAGGGCCTAGTGCTGTTCGGGCTGTACGTCGCCGGCATCGTCGGCGCGATGCTCGTCGCGTGGGTGCTGAAGATGTTCACGACGCGCGGCCAAGTGCGCACGCTGATGATGGAACTGCCGTCGTACCACGTGCCGCGGGTGCGCAACATCGCGATCGGGCTGTGGCAGCGGGTCAAGATCTTCATCCGCCGCGTCGGCGGCGTGATCCTCGCGCTGACGGTGCTGATGTGGTTCCTCGCGAGCTTCCCGGCGCCGCCCGAAGGCGCAACGCGCCCGCCGATCGAGTACAGCTTCGCCGGCACGCTCGGGCGCGCTCTGGCGGTCGTCTTCGAGCCGATCGGCTTCAACTGGCAGATCAGCGTCGCGCTGGTGCCGGGCCTCGCTGCACGCGAGGTCGCGGTGAGCGCGCTGGCGACGGTGTATGCGCTGTCGGCCGCGGCCGAAGAGGCCCAGCAGGCGCTGACGCCGCTGATCGCGCAGGACTGGTCGGTCGCGACGGCGATGTCGCTGCTCGCGTGGTACGTGTTCGCGCCGATGTGCCTGAGCACGCTGGCGACGATCCGCCGCGAGACCGGCGGCTGGAAGTGGGCGATCGTCAGCGCGGTGTATCTGTTCGCGCTGGCCTACGTGGCATCGTTCGTCACCTACCGCATCGCGCAGGCGCTCGGCGGGGGCTAGCCGCGCGCCTTGACCGGCGTGCGGCGTGCTGCGCTGCCGCGCGCCGCGGCGGGCCGCGGCGGAGCGGCGCGGCCGGGCTTCACTTCACCGCAGCGATCCGCGCGGTCACCATCGAGCCGAGCGTCTCGAGCCCGTGGCCGACGACCGCGCGGTAGCGCACCGGGTCGGCCACCGCCTGGTAGCGCGTGCTGGCCGAGGTGTCCTGGTTGCCGGCGGCGATACGGATCAGCCCGGAAACCACCGCCCCGGCGATGTCGCCGGCGGTCTTGCTTTCTTCCCGGACCGCGACGAACGCCGTCGGGGCGAGCGCCAGCGGTTGCGTCAACGCGATCGTCGACGCCTGCACGCCCTGGCGCAGCGTGAAGCGCGCCTCGACGATGCTCGGATAGGCGGCTCCCGACACCTTCGCCTGGTCCGACATGCGTCCGAGAAAGCCACGGTTGTGGTTCGTCAGCTGCACGAAGTGCACCTTGACGTCGCCCTCGAGCAGCGCCGCACCGCCGAGCTCGTGCTGCAGCTGCGGCGCCTCCATCCCCGCACCGATCGCCGCGGCGACGTCGCCGAAGCCCGAGATCGCCGCCATCAGCCCGCCGCCCTTCTTCGCCGTCGCGCGGTTGACGCCATAGATCGTCAAGCCGTGCGGCGCGACGGTGACCGCCGCATCGCTGCGCAGCGGCGACGGTGAACCCCCGGCGGCGAGCTTGCGCCACGTCGGCGCGGCGACGACGGCGTCGGCCGGCACGACTTCGACGCCGGCGTCGCGCAGCCCTTGCACGACACGGTCGTACAGCCGAGCGGCCAGCGCGGTGAAGTCGGCCTCGCCGACGTCGACGAGCGAGTACGCCGCGCTCGCATGCGCCCGGCCGGCAGCGCCGAAGCCGGAGGTTTCGCCGCTGACCGCGTCGGCGGTGACGAACTGCACCGACAGCAGCGGAATCGCGACCTTCGCGACGCCGCGGGCCGCGGCCGGCTCGGTGACGGCAAGCGCCCGCTGCGCGAGGACGGCAACGTCGGCCGACGCGTCGAGCGCGATCGGTTCCGGCGCGTCGGCGGCACGGACGGGTGACGACAGCGCCGCGACCGCAGCGGCGCAGGCAAACCAGGACGGGAAGCGCATGGACGACGGCTTTCGTTGAGCGAGCGTGGGCGAGACCGGCGCCTGTCGCGGACCGCGCGCGCGGCGGACGACAGCCCGCGCCACGGCACCGACGGCGACGCGCGCGGCACGCGATGCTGACGGCTGGCAGCGCGTCGCCCGGGCGCGTGCTCGCGCGCGCCGTGGACGATCGCACGCCGGCAGCCACCGCGACGCGCCGAGGGCGCGCCGGTCGCGCCGCCGGCGCGGCGTCCCGCCGTCCGCACCGGCCGACGACGACGCCTGCCCGCGCGCTCAGGTCGCCAGCAGGTAGACCCCGAGGCCGATCATCACGACGCCGCTCAGCAGCTTCAGCCAGCGCCCTTCCTTTTCCTGCAGCCGGCGGTTCGACAGCGTGACGACGCCGATCGCGAGCACGACGATGTCGTCGAACATGTAGGCCAGGTTGTAGAGCAGCAGGTAGCCGTAGTAGCTCGCGGTGTCGAGCGCGCGCAGCGTCAGGATCCGCGTGAACAGCGCGGGAAAGCCCGACGTGCACAGGAACTCGACGATCTGCACGAGCAGTGCCAGCACGATCACGCCGCCGATCGCCGCCGGCAGGTTCTTCGCGTGCAGCACCGCGCGCATCCGCGAGTAGATGCCGGGCTTGCGCTTGTCGGAGATCGACAGCGACGGGCCGGTGCCGGGCCGGTAGAAGTCCTTGACGTTGAGCAGCCCGGCGAAGATCGCGATCGCCGCGATCAGCCATTGCGACCACTTCGACAGACCGATCAGCAGGAACAGGTTGAGCCACGCCGCCATGAACACGAAGTAGGCGATGCCTTCGACGAGGACGAAGGTGCCGGCGACGGCGAGCATCCGCTTGCGGTCGTTCAGCGTCGCCAGCAGCGAGATCATCAGGATCAGCACCCACATCGAGCACGGGTTCAGCCCGTCGAGCAGCCCCATCGCGATCGTGAACGCCGGCAGCCCGACGTCGTCGAGCGTGACCGTGCGGCCGAACATCTCGACCGAGAACGACTCTTCGGGCGGCACCTCGAGCTTGCACGTCGACGCCTCGTTCAGCGCGCAGCTGCCGTCGTCGCCGGCCGACGCCGCGGTCGACCCTGCGACCGCAACGCCGCGCAACGCGCTGCGGATCAGCTGGTCGCTGGACGCCTCGGTCGAGTAGCCGAACAGCAGCTGGCCGCCGACGTGGAACGCCGGCACGCGCGGCGGCCCGGCCTGCGGGTGGTCGCGCGAGATCTCCTGCAGCCGCGCCATCGCCGCGTCTTCCTTCGACACGTCGCGGATCACGATGTCGACATCGGGTCGCTCGGCGGCGAGCACCGCGAGGAACTTCTCGGCCTCGGCACAGTGCGGGCAGCCTTCGCGGACGAAGACCTCGATCCGTGTCGTCGGCGCGGCGGCCGACGCAGCCGACGACGGCAACGCCGCGGTGGCCGCTTCGGCATCCGGGCGCGATGCGGAAGACGAAGACGCCTGTGCCGCCGCGGTCGCCGGCGCGACCGCCGCAACCACCGCGCAGAAGGCAAGCCACCCCACCGCTGCCCACGCGGCGAGCGGACGTGTTCGTCGAACGCCGGCACGCCCTTTCGAAATCGCCGTCGCGGCGCGATCAGTACGCATTGCGGATCTCTTCCTCGATCAGACCGACGAGCTGGCTGCGGCCGAAGCTCGCCATCTGCCGGCCGTTGACGAAGTACTCGGGCGTCTTCTCGACGCCGAGCGCCTGCGCGTCGGCGCGGTCCTGCGCCATTCGCTGTGCGACTTCGGGCGCGTTCAGGTCGGCGTCGAGCCGTGCCAGGTCGACGCCGGCGCGCGCCAGTACCGACCGTGCGGTGGCCGGCTGCGCCACGTGGCGCACGACCCAGCGGTTCTGGTCCGCGAGCAGCGCTTCGAGCGCCGGCCAGTAGCGGTCCTGCGCGCGCGCCGCTTCGAGCATCGCGACCACCGGCGCGACGTTGGCGTGCAGCGGCACGTGGCGCAGCGACAGGCGCACGCGGCCCTCGTGGCGCTGCAGCAGTTCGTGGACGATCGGATAGAACGCGGCGCAGGTCTCGCACGCCGGGTCGAGGAACTCGACGACGTGCACGCGCGCGGTCGCGTCGCCGAGCGTCGGCGCGTGGCCGCGGACGAGTTCGGCACGGTTGGCGCGGACCGTGGCCGCACGATCGTTGAAATAAACCGCGCCGCCGACGACGGCAGCGGCGACCGCGACACCGCCGACGACGATGGCATTGCGTCGGCTGCGTTTGACGAGCGCGGTGGATGGCGAAGGACGATTCATCGACAGGAACTCCTGGGAGCGAGCGGGGCGCGTCGCGGCGACGACGGCGGCGCCGCGCATGGCGGCGAAAGACGGGCGAGCGGCGGCAGCGACGCGACGCCGCGCCGCGAAATCTCGCGGCGGCGACGCCGGCACGGTCGCGGCGGCGGGCGGGTCAGTCCTTGGGCGGCCGCAGCAGGCGATCGGGCAACGGGTCGTCGATCGCCGGGCCGGCGGTGGCGGCCGCGTCGGCCGCCGGTACGGACGGCGACCAGGCCACCGGAGCGGGCAGCACGGCGAACACCGGCGCGTGATGGACGCACGAGCAGTTGCCGGCGCAGCCACCGGCGGCGCCGTCGATCGACGCGCAGCACGTCGCCACTGCGTCGGCCGTGGCGAGCCAGCGGTCGTCCGCCGGATCGATGGACGCGAGCACCCGGTCGTGCGCCGGATCGATGATGGACGGTGCAGCGGTGGTCGGACCCGTGGTCGCGGCGCGGAACCCGCTCGCGACGCCGGCGGCCGTGTCGCCGTCCACCGCAGCGGCGCCCGCTACGGCCCCATCGACAACGGCCCAGGCCGTTTCGTCGCCACACACGCAGCCCGCCGCGGCAACGGCGGTCGCGCCGACGCCCGGCAGCGACAGCACGATCCCCAACACCCAGCACAGCCAACGGCGCCTCATCGCGCGAGTCTAGTCGGCCGCACGCGCGACTAGGGGTTGACCCGAGTTCTCCTTGCGCTGCCTCAACCCGCGGACCCAGCGTTCGCACGACTGGCGGTGCGCCGGCCGCCTTCAGCCGCGCGTGTCGTGCACCGGCTGCGTCAGCACCGTCGGAAAGCTCACCGGCAGCGGGCCGGGGAAGTCGCGGCTGTAGTGCAGGCCGCGGCTTTCGTGGCGCTGCAGCGCCGAACGCACGATCAGCTCGGCGCAGACGACCAGGTTGCGCAGCTCGAGCAGGTCGCGGCCGACGCGGAAGTTGCGGTAGTAGTCCAGCGTCTCGGCGCGCAGCAGCTCGATGCGGTGCAGCGCGCGTTCGAGCCGCTTGGTCGTGCGAACGATGCCGACGTAGTTCCACATCACGAGCCGCAGCTCGTCCCAGTTGTGCGCGATGACGACCTGCTCGTCGGCGTCCTCGACCTGGCTCTCGTCCCACGCCGGCAGCGGCGGCTGCTCGACCGGCGGCTCGTTGACGATCGCCTGCGCGCAGCCGCGGCCGATGACGACGCATTCGAGCAGCGAATTGCTGGCCAGCCGGTTGGCGCCGTGCAGCCCGGTGTAGGTGGCCTCGCCGACCGCGTACAGCCCGGCGACGTCGGTGCGGCCTTCGAGGTCGGTGACCACGCCGCCGCAGGTGTAGTGCGCCGCCGGCACCACCGGGATCGGCTGGCGTGCAATGTCGATGCCGAGTTGCAGGCAGCGCGCGTGGATCGTCGGGAAGTGCTCGCGCAGAAAGGCGTCGCCGAGGTGCCGCGCGTCGAGCCACACGTGGTCGAGGCCGTGCTTCTTCATCTCGAAGTCGATCGCCCGAGCGACGATGTCGCGCGGCGCGAGCTCGCCGCGCGGGTCGTGGTCGGTCATGAAGCGCCGCCCGCCGGGGTCGCCGGGGCCGAGGCTCGGCAGCGTCAGGTGCGCGCCTTCGCCGCGCATCGCTTCGGTGATCAGCAGCGTACGCTCGAGCGGGTGGTACAGGCACGTCGGATGGAACTGGACGAACTCCATGTTGCCGACGCGGCACCCGGCGCGCCATGCCATCGCGATGCCGTCGCCGGTCGCGGTGTCGGGATTGCTCGTGTAGCGGTAGACCTTGCCGACGCCGCCGGTGGCCAGCACGACGGCCGACGCAGCCAGCGTCTCGACGCGGCCGTGGTCGATGTCGAGCACGTACACGCCCCAGCAGCGCTGCGCCTCGCGCCGGCCGAGGCGCCGCGAAGTGATCACGTCGACCGCCATCCAGCGCTCGCGCAGCGTGATGTTCGGGTGCGCGCGCGCGCGGGCGAGCAGCGTCTCGCTGATCGCCAGCCCGGTGGCGTCGGCGGCGTGGGCGATGCGCCGCACCGCGTGGCCGCCCTCGCGCGTGAGGTGCAGCCCGAGCGGTCCGCCGGCGTCGCCGGAGAACGGCACGCCGGCCTCGACCAGCCACTGCACCGCGCCGGCGCTGTGCGCGGCGACGTGGCGCGCCGTGTCCTCGTCGACCAGCCCGGCACCGGCGACCTCGGTGTCGCGCACGTGCGACTCGACGCTGTCGTCGCCGCCAAGCACGCCGACGATGCCGCCCTGCGCCCACGCCGTCGCGCTGACGCCGAACTCGCGCTTGGCGACGACGACGACGGCGCGCGTCGCGGCGAGTTCGAGCGCCACTGCCAGCCCGGCGAGCCCGGCGCCGACGACGACGACCGGCGCCGGCGGGCGGGGGTTGGCGGCGGCATCGGGCATCGGGGGCGCTCCTGATTCGAAGGGCGGCGCCGAAGGGCGCGGGGCGCGGCGGCAAGGCGCGCGCCGGGCGGCGATTCTAGGAGCGGCATGCACCGCGTCGGGGCGCCGATGCCGCCACGCGCGACGATGGCGGCAGTGCCTTCTATGATGGCCGTCCACCGGCCGCCGCTTCGATGCCTTCAGAGTCCGACGCCCAGCGCAGCCGCGAAGACCTGCTCGCGCCGCGCACGCAGATCGTCGCCGATCGCGATGCCTACCTCGGGCAGGGTCGCGCCGACGTCGGCCGGCGCATTTCGGTCGACCAGATCGAACTGTTCGTCGACGGCGACGTCGGCGAGCGCGTCGAGGCCGAGTTCGTGCGCCACGCGAGCGAGTTCATCGCCGTGCACGACGTCGGCGCGCCGGCATCGCTGCGGCTGCTCGGCGGGCTGGCCGGCGCCGCCGGCGCGCCGGTGCAGCGGTTGTCGGTGCGCCGTCAGGGCTACGGCGTGCCGCTGGCGGTGCTGCAGTTCGTCGAAGTGCCGCTGGACAACGGCGCGACGCTGCGCGTCTACACCACCGACGTCGCCGCCGACAGCCAGGCGCGCGCCCAGCTCGCGCGCGTGCTGCTGGCGCGAAGCCGGCTCGGCGTGCTGCTCGTCGGGCCGCTGCCGCCGCACGCGCTGACGGCGCAGCTCGCGCCGCTGCGCGACGCGGTGCGGACCGGACGGTGGCCGAACCGCGACCTGCTGGTCGTGCCGCTCGGCGCGAGCACCGCGCTGGCGGCAGAGGCGGCTCGGCTCGGCGGCCGGACGGTGGCGGTGCAGGTCACGCCGCAGGCCGGCAACCCGAAGCAGGTCTGGGCCTACGTCAGCGGCGCGTGGAACCGTCGCCAAGCGCAGCCCGGCAGCCGGCGCGAGATGCCCACCGAGATCGAGCGGGCGGTGCGCGCGCCGCCGACGCCGTCGTGGGAGCAAAAGACCCAGCCGATGGGCCTGACGCCGGTCGCGACGCGCGACCTTGCCGCGCCCGCGCCGGCGCCGATGCCGCCGCTGCCGATGCCGGTGCCCGGGTCGACGCGGTGGCAGGCCTACGCCGACCGCTGCGTGGCGATCGGTGGCGCGGTGAGCTGCTGTGTCTTCGACCGCCACGGCGGCGAGGTGCTGGCATCGGCCGGCGGGCCGCCGCCAGCGGACCGGCTCGCGCAGCACGGTGCCACGCTGCTCGTGGCGATGGAATCGGCCGCGCGCGCGCTGGGCCTCGGCGCGCCGCGCGCCGACGCCGCGATCACCACCGCCGGCCACCACTTGCTGCTGCAGCCGGTGGCCGGCCACCCCGGCGTCGTCGTCCACCTCGTGCTGCTCGCAGCCGCAGCCGACCTGCCGCGCGCGCGGGCGCAACTCGAAAGGCTGACGCCGCCGGGCTGAACGCGCGCTACAGCCGCGACTTCAGCCGCAGCAGCGCGTCGCGGTCGATGCGGTCCTTGTCGCGGTGCTCGGTCTTGGTCTTCAGCAGGCGGACGATGTCGAGCCTGCGGATGTCGACGTCCGGTTCCACGACCCGTTCAGCGCGGGGCCTTGATCCGCCGCGCCGCCTGCAACTGGCGCGCGTCGTCGAGCCGGTTCATCTCGGCATGGCTGGCACGAATTGCCCCGCGCGGCACCGGCAGTCGGGTGGCAGCGAGCATCGCGTCGAGCGCCCGCCCGCGCTGCAGGGCCTCGGCCGGCTCGGCGACGGATTCGAAATCGATGGCTTTGCGGTGGCCGACGAGACGCATCTGCCGATGGTAGGGTCGTCGAGCGATGCCCGATCGTCGTGCGCGTCGGCCGTGCGACGCGGCGCAGGCGACCTTGCGGCGTTTCAGTGCACCACCCGCTCGAAGCTGAACCCACCGTCGTCGTCGACGTCCACCGGGATCACGTCCTTCGGCCCGAACCGGCCTTCGAGAATCAGCTTGCTCACCGGGTTCTCGATGCGCTGCTGGATCGCGCGCTTCAGCGGCCGCGCGCCGAACACCGGGTCGAAGCCGACCTTGGCCAGCTCGGCCAGCGCCGCGGGCGACACGTCGAGCTTCATCTCGAGCTTTTCGAGCCGCGTCTCGAGCTGGCGCAGCTGGATCTTGGCGATCCGCTCGATGTGGTCGCGGCTCAGCGCGTGGAAGACCACCGTCTCGTCGATGCGGTTCAGGAACTCGGGGCGGAAGTGCTGCTTGACCTCGGCCCACACCGCGTCGCGGATGTCGTCGCTGCTCTGGCCGGCCATCTGCATGATCAGGTGGCTGCCGAGGTTGCTCGTCATCACGATGACGGTGTTCTTGAAGTCGACGGTGCGGCCCTGGCCGTCGGTCAGGCGGCCGTCGTCGAGCACCTGCAGCAGCACGTTGAAGACGTCCGGGTGCGCCTTCTCGACCTCGTCGAGCAGCAGCACGCTGTACGGCTTGCGGCGCACCGCTTCGGTCAGCGCCCCGCCTTCGTCGTAGCCGACGTAGCCCGGCGGCGCGCCGATCAGCCGCGACACGCTGTGCTTCTCCATGTACTCGGACATGTCGACGCGGATCATCTGGTCGTCGCTGTCGAACAGGAAGCCGGCCAGCGCCTTGCACAGCTCGGTCTTGCCGACGCCGGTGGGGCCGAGGAAGAGGAAGCTGCCGAGCGGCCGGTTCGGGTCGGACAGCCCGGCGCGCGATCGCCGGATCGCATCGGCCACCGCGGTAATCGCCTCGTCCTGGCCGACGACGCGCTCGTGCAGCTTCTCTTCCATCTGCAGCAGCTTGTCGCGCTCGCCCTGCATCAGCTTGGCGACGGGGATGCCGGTGGCGCGGCTGACGACTTCGGCGATTTCTTCGGCGCCGACCATCGTGCGCAGCAGCTGCGGGCCGTTGGCGCCGGACTTCTTGCCCGACTCCTTGTCCTGCGCGTCCTTGAGCTTGCGCTCGAGCTCGGGCAGCTTGCCGTATTGCAGCTCGGCCACCTTGTTGAAGTCGCCCTTGCGCTTGAGGTCGTCGACCTGCAGGCGGATGCGCTCGATCTCCTCCTTCACCTGTGCCGACCCCTGCGCCGTGGCTTTCTCGCTCTTCCAGATCTCGTCGAGGTCGGCGTATTCGCGCTCGAGCTTCGCGATCTCGTCGGAGATCAGCCCCAGCCGGCGCGCCGACGCCTCGTCCTTCTCCTTCTTCACCGCCTCGCGTTCGATCTTCAGCTGGATCAGCCGGCGGTCGAGCCGGTCCATCGCCTCGGGCTTGGAGTCGATCTCGATCTTGATCTTGGCCGCCGCCTCGTCGATCAGGTCGATCGCCTTGTCGGGCAGGAAACGGTCGGTGATGTAGCGGTGCGACAGCTCGGCCGCGGCGACGATCGCCGGATCGGTGATCTCGACGCCGTGGTGAACCTCGTACTTCTCCTGCAGCCCGCGCAGGATCGCGACCGTCGCTTCGACGCTCGGCTCGTCGACCAGCACCTTCTGGAAGCGCCGCTCGAGCGCGGCGTCCTTCTCGACGTACTTGCGGTACTCGTCGAGCGTCGTCGCGCCGATGCAGTGCAGCTCGCCGCGCGCCAGCGCGGGCTTGAGCATGTTGCCGGCGTCGATCGCGCCTTCGGCCTTGCCGGCGCCGACCATCGTGTGCAGCTCGTCGATGAACAGGATGATCCGGCCCTCATCGGCCGCCACTTCCTTCAGCACCGCCTTCAGCCGTTCCTCGAACTCGCCGCGGTACTTGGCACCCGCCAGCAGCCCGGCCATGTCGAGGACCAGCACGCGCTTGTCCTTCAGCGACTCGGGCACCTCGCCGTTGACGATGCGCTGCGCGAGGCCCTCGACGATCGCCGTCTTGCCGACGCCGGGCTCGCCGATCAGCACCGGGTTGTTCTTGCTGCGCCGTTGCAGCACCTGGATCGCCCGGCGGATCTCGTCGTCGCGGCCGATCACCGGGTCGAGCTTGTTCTGCCGCGCGCGGTCGGTCAGGTCGAGCGTGTACTTCTTCAGCGCCTCGCGCTGGCCCTCGGCGTCGGCGGTGTCTACGCCTGCGCCGCCGCGCACTGCGGTGATCGCCGCTTCGAGCGACTTGCGAGTGAGGCCGTGGCCGCGGACGACGCCGCCGATGTCGGACTTCGCATCGGCCAGCGCGAGCAGGAACATCTCGCTGGCGACGAACTGGTCGCCGCGCTTGCCGGCCTCTTTGTCGGCCGCCTGCAGCACCTGCGTCAGCTCACGGCCGGCCTGCACCGGCTGGCCGCCGCCCTGCACTTGCGGCAGGTTGCGGATCGCCGTCGCCATCGCCGCGGCGAGCGCCGCGGTGTTCGCGCCGGCGCGGTCGAGCAGCGCTTTCGGACCGTCGGGCTGCTGCAGCATCGCGGCGAGCACGTGCGCCGGCTCGACGTACGGGTTGTCGGCAGCGACGGCGGCGCTCTGCGCGTCCTGGAGTGCTTGCTGGAACGCGGTGGTCAGTTTGTCGAATCGCATCGGCTTGAGGTCTTTGCGTGAACGTGGAGCAGATGCGGTCGATCGGCGACGATTCAATGGCCGCCGCAGCTGTGATGCTATGATGCTCCGACATCAACGCTGTCCAACCTAGGAGAGTTCAGCATGCGCACCACTCTCGACGTCGACGACGACGTGCTGCTCGCAGCAAGGGAGCAGGCCGCGCGCAACCGCACGTCGATCGGTGCCGCGCTGTCGGCCTTGGCGCGCGAGGGCCTGCGCTGCCCGCCGACGCCAGCCACGGGCCGATCGGCGCCGCGCGGCGGCCGGTTCGCGGTGCTACCGCGTCGCGACGAGATCGTGACGCTCGAACACGTGCGCGGCATCGCCGACGACGAAGGCGTCTGATCGCGTGGCGACCAAGCGCGAGCCGAACGCCGGTAACGCGCCGCGCCTGCTGCTCGACGTGAACGTGCTGATCGCGCTGCTCGACGACGCCCACGTCTTCTCGCGCCGCGTCAACGAGTGGCTCGACGCCGCGCCGCGGGCGATCGCCACCTGCCCGATCGTCGAGAACGGCGTCGTCCGCATCATGAGCGCGCCGGCGTACTCGGCCACCCACCGCGCCACGCCCGGGCAGGTCGTCGACGGCCTGCGCGCCGTGACCGAGGCGCTCGACCACGCGTTCTGGCCCGACGCGGTGTCGCTGCTCGACAGTGGCGTCATCGACACCTCCCGGCTGCACGGTCACCGCCAGATCACCGACGCCTACCTGCTGGCACTGGCCGTCGCCCGAGGCGGCGCGCTGGCGACGCTCGATGCCGAAGTGCCGCTGTCGGCGGTGAGGGGCGCGGCGAAGCGGCATCTGGTGGCCATCTGACCGCGCTTCGGGCGGCGCGGGTTCGTCGCCGCGGCATGCCGGTGGCACCGCCGCAGACAGGGTGGGCTAACGCACCGACTTGACGAGCTGGGCACGCAATGCCTCGCGCCGCACCTTGCCGAGCGCCGTCTTCGGCAGCGCATCGATGACGACGACGCGCTGCGGGTGCTTGAACCTCGCCAGCCGCTGCTCGAAACGCCGGCGCAGTGCGGCTTCGTCGACTGTGCGGCCATCGCGCGCGACGACGGCGAGCACCGGCACCTCGCCCCAGCGCTCGTCGGCGACGCCGACGACCGCACACTCGGCAACCGTGTCGTCGTCGGCGAGCAGGTTCTCGATCTCCGCCGGGTGGATGTTTTCGCCGCCCGAGATGATCCGCTCGCGGCTGCGGCCGACGATCTCGTAGCAGCCGTCGCCGTGCAACCGCGCGACGTCGCCGGTGGCGAACCAGCCGTCGGCGTCGATGCCGCGGTCGGCGCTGCGGTGGTAGCCGCGCATCAGGTTCGGCGCCTTGACGAGCACCTCGCCGTCGTCGCCGAGCCGCACCTGCACACCGAGCGCGGGCCGCCCGGCGTGGCCGACGTGCGCGAGCGCGTCGGTCGGCGGCAGCACGATCGACACCGGGCCGGTCTCGGTCGCGCCGTAGATCTGCGCCACCGGCACGCCGCGGGCGTGGAACGCGTCGATCAGCACCGTCGGCACGATCTGCGAGCCGGCGGCGGCGAAGCGCAGCGACGACAGGTCGGCACCGGCCCAGCGCGGATGGTCGACGAGCGCACGCATCACCGCTGGCACGAGCAGTGTCGTCGTCGGCCGCCACTGCGCGACCGCGTCGAACCACGCGTCGACGTCGAAGCGCGGCTGCAGCGACACGCGGCCGCCGGCAGCGAGCACCGGCAGCGTCTGGATGCACAGCCCGCCGACGTGGAACAGCGGCAGCACCGCGAGCGCGCGCGTCGACGCGTCGAAGCGCTGCGCGGCGATCGCCGCGGCGGCGTTGGCGGTCATCCCGGCCACCGTGTGCAGCGCGCCCTTCGGCTCGCCGGTCGTGCCGCTGGTGTAGACGAGCAGCACGTCGCCGGGCTCGACGCCGTCGGCCGGGCCCGGCGTCAGCGCGGTGCGCGCGAGGACGTCTTCGGCCAGCGCCTCGGCGTCGGGCGTGCCGAGCAGGTGACCGGCGCCCGCGTGGGCGACGATCCGCGCCAGCTCGGCCGCGGCCAGCCGCGTGTTCAGCGGCAGCAGCACCGCGCCGAGCCGTTCGCAGGCGGCGAGCGTCGCGACGAAGTCCCAGCTGTTGACGCCGAGCCACGCGACGATCGCGCCGCGCTCGACGCCGTCGCGCCGCAGGTGGCCGGCGGCAGCGTCGACGAGGTCGGGCGGGAGCAGGCGGTCGAACAACGGTACCTTTCAGCGGCCGCGGCACCGCCGACCGTTCGCGCTCACTCGATCGCCTCGTCGCGCTCGCCCGCTTCGTACAGGCATTCGCGGCCCAGCCGGTCGACGCACAGCTCGGCGGTCCACGGCAGCATCAGGCTGCCGCAGCGGGCGTCGCGGTACAGGCG
>CBDUBX010000026.1:0-17020 GCA_965365495.1 uncultured Burkholderiales bacterium | reverse complement strand
GGTTGAGGCCCGGCAAACGCAAAGCGCCCGCCGAAGCGGGCGCTGAACGAATCGGCGCGGGGCGATGCGGTGTCGTCAGGCCGCCTGCAGGCGGAACGCCGACACGGCTTCGGACAGCTGCACCGCCTGCTGGTTCAGGCTTTGCGCGGCGGCCGCGGCTTCCTCGACGAGCGACGCGTTCTGCTGCGTCACGCGGTCCATCTGCGCGACGGCCTCGCTGACCTGGCCGATGCCCGAGCTTTGCTCGACCGCGGCGGTCGAGATCTCGCCGATCAGGTCGGTGACCTTCTTCACCTGCGTGACGATCGTCGTCATCGCGCTGCCGGCTTCGCCGACCTGGCGCGAGCCGACTTCGACGCGCTCGACCGAGTTCGTGATCAGCGCCTTGATCTCGCGCGCCGCGTCGCCGCTGCGCTTGGCCAGGCTGCGCACCTCGCTGGCGACGACCGCGAAGCCGCGTCCCTGCTCGCCAGCGCGTGCCGCCTCGACCGCGGCGTTCAGCGCCAGGATGTTGGTCTGGAACGCGATACCGTCGATGACGCCGATGATGTCGGCGATCTTGTGGCTGCTGGCACTGATGTCGTTCATCGTCGCGACGACCTGCGACACGACCTCGCCGCCGTGACCCGCGGCGTCGCTAGCCGCCGCGGCGAGCTGGCTCGCCTGGCGCGCGTGGTCGGCGCTCTGGCGGATGCTGCCGTTGAACTCTTCCATCGACGCCGCGGTCTGCTGCAGCGAACTCGCCTGCTGCTCGGTGCGCGACGACAGGTCCTGGTTGCCGGCGGCGATCTGGCTGCTCGCCGTCGTCACCTGCAGCACGCCTTCGTTGACGCGGCCGACGACGCCGCGCAGCGACGTCACGGTCTGGCCGAGCGCGGCCAGCATCTGGCCGAACTCGTCGCGCCGCGACGTGCGCACGTCGACCGCGAGGTTGCCCGACGCCAGCTCGTTCAATGCCGCGACGGCCTCGCCGATCGGCCGCGTGACGGCGCGCGTCGTGAACAACGCGGTGACGATCCCGAACAGGACCCCGACCGCGGCGCCACCGACCATCACCAACTTCAACAGTTCGCCGAGCTGCACGGCGGATTCGACGGCACGGTCCATGCCTTTTTCCTGCTGCCGCGAGAGGCTGGCGAGCGCGGCCAGATAGTCGAGCTGGCCCTTCTGCAGGTCGCCGACCACCAGCGCCTTGGCGGCGTCGACGTTGCCCGCCGACGCCGCGGCGATGAAGGCGTCGACCGCTTTCAGGAAGCCTTCGCCGCGCCCCTCCGTCGCCTTCAGCTTGGCCCGCGTGTCGTCGTCGGTGACGGCCGCCTCGAGATTCTTGTAGTCGGCGTCGATCGCCGCGCGCGTGTCCTGGATCGTCGTCAGCTCGAGCTTCTGCGCCTCGGGGTCGGTCGCGAGTACGAAGTTGCGCACCGCCAGCACGACGACGCTGACGTTGTCGGTCAGCTCGCCGACGAGGCGGATCTTCGCGAACTTGTCGTCGACGACCTCGTGCACCGAGTCGTCGAACCGCTGCAGGCCGACGATGGCGCCGCCGGCGAGCGCGACGACGATGGCGATCAGCAGGCCGAAGCTGCCGGCCAGCCGGGCACGGATTGACAGCGACTTGAACGGGTTCATCACGGACCTTCTTCGTTTGGCCGGGTCGCGCTTCGGCCGCCAGCGGCGGTGCGGTGAACCGGTTGCACCGGTTTTCGTCGCGGCGGCACGCCGCTTGAGTACTTTCTGTCGGCGCGTGCGCGGAATTCGTGCACGGCTTTGATCCAGCTGGGGTCAGACCGGCGGGTCGGCGCGTCGGTGCGTCGCAGCGCGGCAGCGGACGCGGGTCGCACGCTCGTGGCGCGCGGCAATGGCCAGGCGTGTCGGCGTGGGGCCGTCAGCCCGGCGCGGCGGCGGTCAACGGCAACATCACCGCACCGTCGTCTGCCACCGCGGGCGCGATCGTGCCCGCCTCGTCGTCGGGAATGCCGCCGAAGTCGGCCCGCATCGCACGCGCGACCGTGCGCTCGCGCAGCGTCGTGGGCACTTTGCGCAGCGTGACCTTCATGAACGCTGCCCCGGCCTGTGCACACGGCTTCAGCTGCAGGTCCAGCCAGCCGGACTCGACCATCTCGAACCGATGGTCGAACCAGCCGAGGTACCAGAACCACTCGGTGTAATAGATCCACGAGTTCTCGTTCATCGCGCGGACGTGCGTCGGGTCCTGCCACGCGGTCGGCGCCTTCTCGTACGGCACCTCGATCTGGAACTCGCCGCCTTCTTCGAGCAGCGACAACACGTTGCCCATCAACGTCGGCAGGTCGGGCACGTGCTCGAGCACGTTGTTGGCGTAGACCCGCTCCACCGACCCCGGCTCGAGGCGGATCCTCCCGCCCCTGCAGCCGTCCGCCTCCAGCGGCCAGTCGACCGCCTGTCCGAGGTCGAGCACGAGGTCGGGTTCGGCGCGTTCGATGACGTCCAGGTTCAGCCAACCGGGCTTGTAGTCCTTTCCCGACCCGAGGTTGATGCGCCGCGGGCGCCACGGCCCCGGGCTCCGCGTTCGCGCCGATGCGGCGTGGAAGCCGACGGCGAAGGCGAGCAGGTCGGCATAGGCTTCGATCGGATCGTGACCGCGAAAGCGGTCCAACTGGCGCTGCGCCTCGGCGAAGTAGGCCGGCGTGCCGAAACGGCCGGTGAAGAACGGCGCGACGTCGCCGTCGTCGAGCCAGAAGACGGCATCGTGGTAGGCGGCGGGTGCGCGGGTCGCGGGCGTGCGCTCGGAGACCACCGGCGTTCCCAGCGACAGGCAATAGAACGCGCGGGCCTGCTCGAAGCGGCTGGTTTCGTAGTAGTGGCAGTTCAGCACCGCCTTGGCCTGGCGAATGAAGTGGTCGCGTTCGGGCCCGTAGACGGCGTGGTCGAAGGTCGCGACCTGCACGCCGGCGGCCTCGATCGCCGCAAGGTACGCCCTGCGCCGCGGATTGACGCTGCCGAAGAACAACAGGTCGATCGGCCGCGACGCGAGCGGTGGCGCTTGCGGATCGTCGAGGTAAGGCGCGTGCAGGAACGGCACGACCGGCACGTCGCCCGGCTCCTGCGCGTACGCGTCCAGGTTCGCAGCGTCATAGTCCACCACGGCCGACTGGCGCAGCAGATCCAGGTATTCGGCCGGCACCGGCGCGCCGCGGTGGCCGAGCTGTTCGAGGTTGACGACGATGCACGTGTGGCTGCGGCGCCACTCGGCGGGGAACCCGAGGTGGGCGCCGAAGACGAAATTGACCGCGTCGTGCCGCAGGCGGTTCTTGCCGATCGTCACCTGCGCGCCCAGGCGGCGGAACTGGTGCCTGAAGTACCGCGCCGGGTCGAGCAAGCCGATTGAATGCACGTACCCCGCGGGCTGCATAACGGCCAAGTGCACGTTGGGCAGTTGCATCGTCGACTTTCCGTAATCGCTGTCCGATCACTCTAGGCGGCCGCAGCAGGGCGCAAGCGCCGAATACGCACCCCTTCGGCCGCCAGTTGTCGCGCCGGCGCGAGGTCGGCGATTCGCCGGCACCGCGCTTCGGCGGCGCCGCGGCAACGGCGGGCGCGACAACAGCGGTCGGATATTGGCGCATATCGGCAAGTCGACTGCGCCGGCCGTCCGTAAGCTGTGCTGCATGCTCAAGCCATCGTTTGCGGATCCCGCACCATCGGACCTGTCGATGCGGATCCACGTCGGCGGTTCGGCGCGGCCCGGCGGCGGCGATCGTGCGGCGCGGCACGATGGGTCGCGACGCGACCGCCGGCCGTGGCGCCGCATGGGCGCCGTCCCCCGCGCCGCGCGAGCGCGGGTCGTCGCATGCTGACCGTCGTAACGCGCGCCGGCCAGCGGCCGCGGCCGTTCGCCGTGCCGCCACCGGCGGCCGCGCCGTTGGTCGACGTCGTCGAGGCCCAGCTGGCGGCGATCGCCGCGGCGGCGGACGGTCGACCGCTCTGCGCCGCTGAAACGCCGCCGCGCGCGCTGTACGCCGGCGGCGTGGAGCCGTCGGAGCTGCCCGTCGGGGCCGTCCGCGTCGCGACCGGCGGCCGCCTGCCGGAAGAACGCTACGACGTCGTCGTCGTCGGCCACGACGAACTCGCGCGGGCGGATGATCCAGCCGCGCGGCTGCGCGCGCTCGGCGCTCGCGTCGACGACGGCGGCACGCTGATCGTCGATCTCGCGCCACCCGACCTCGCGGACCTCGTGCAGCGAACCGTCACCGGCGACCTCAGCGACGACGACGACGGCGCGCTCGCGCAGCCGCTGCGTCATGCCACACCGCCGTCGCTGTTCAAACTGCTGCTCGACGAAGGCTGGATGCCGAACGCCGAACACGTCGAGCACCGCGAGCCGAACGGAGACGACGACGCGCCGACCCTGGCGCTGGGCCGCACCCTCGGCCTGCCGGCATCGACCGCGGCGCGCCGGCTCGGGCTGAGGCGAATGGTGGTCGGCGCGCGGCGGCTGTTCGACGACGCGCCGTCGACCGACGCCGCCGAAGGCCGCTTCGACGTCGTCGTGCCGACCACGCGCGAGTCGCAGTTCCGCGTCGACGTCGAGCGCTCGCCGGGGCTGGCGGAAGTCGACGCGCGGCTGATCAGCGTGCGCGACGCCGCCACGCCGGCACAGGCGCTCGACGCTGCCGCGGACCACTTGCGATCCGACTGGGTGCTGCTGTGCCACCAGGACGTCTATCTGCCGCGGGGCTTCGGCCGCCGGCTGCAGGCGGTGCTCGCCGGCGTGCCGGCAGCGGATCGACCTGCGACGCTGATCGGATTCGCCGGCATTGCCGCCGACGCGGCGCGCGGGCGCTTCGTCCCGTCGGGTTTCGTCGTCGACCGCCGGGCGCGTTTCGACCACCCGGCGAGCGACCACGCGACGTCGCTCGACGAACTGGCGATCGTCGTCGCGCGCGACAGCCTGCACCGCATCGATCCGACGCTCGGCTGGCACCTGTGGGCCACCGACCTGTGCCTGCATTCGGTGTGCGAGCTGCGGCGCTTCGCGCGCATCGTGCGCCTGCCGCTGATGCACAACTCGTGGGCCGATGCCCAACTTCCGACCGGCTTTCACGCGTCGGCGAAAAGGCTTGCCGCCAAGCACGCCGCCTTCGGCCCTGTGACGACGCTGTGCGGGACGGTGTCGGTCGACGGCGACGTGCGGTTCCAGGGGTTCGAATGACAACGCTCGTGACGCTGATTCCGGCGTATCGGCCGACCTACCTTGGCGAGGTGCTCGCAGCGCTGGCGGCGCAGACGTGGCGCGACTTCCGCGTCGTCGTTTCCGACGACAGCCCCAACGGCGAAGTCTCGCGCTGGCTGCGCGCCGGCGGGTCGCGGGCCGCGACGCGGGCGCTCGACGTGACGCTGGTGCAGGGTCCGCGCCGCGGCGCGATGCACAACCTCAACGCGCTGCTGCGCGGCGGGGCGGCCGGCGCGCGGCTCGTGCACCTGATGATGGACGACGACCTGCTCACGGCCCGCTTCTACGAGCGTCACGTCGCTGCCCACGACGCCGCGATCGGCGAAGCGGTCACCGCGAGCGTCAGCCGACGGGTGCTCGTCGACGACCGCAGCCAGGTGCTGGGCGAGTTCCCGGTGCCGGCTGCGATCCGCGCTCGCGCGGCAACACTGCCGTCTAACCCGCCGCTGACCTTCGACTTCGCGACCCTCGCGGCGACGACGATCCCGGCCTGCGACAACTGGCTCGGCGAACTGAGCCACGCCGTCTTCACGCGCGACGCGGCGATGCAGCTGCTGCACTCGACGCTCGGTCGGCTGTCGACCTACGGCCTCGGCGACATCGGTCTGCTGCTGCAGGCCGCGCAACGCGGCCGCGTGGCGTGGATCGACGAGCACCTCGGCGGCTTTCGTCAGCACGCGACGTCGTCGACATCGGCGCGTCGCTCGTTCGGCCACCGCTGCGGCTACCTGGCGTGGGCGGCGTTGGCGCTGGACGCGTGGTCGCTCGGTGCCATCGACGCGCGCGGCGCCGCGACGGCCATCGCGCACGTCGTCCGGCAATGCCTGCTGCATTACCCCGACGACGCGCTGATGGCGGGCTTCGTCGGCCTCGTCGAACATAACGGCAGTGACCTCGCGACGCTGTACTCGCGCTTCGAGGTCTATTGGCACGCCGCGCTCGCCCGCGACGACCAGGGCGCCGCGACGCTGGAAACCGCGCCGGCGCGGGCAGCGGCGGCCGCAGCCATCGCGGCCTGACGCACCGCCGAAGGCTCGCGCTGCGCTCGCGGCTGACGCTGCCTCGCACATCGAGAACGGTGTCGTCGGCCATGCGACCGACCGCTGGGGGCCTCCGGCCTCAGCCGGTGGTCGCGGCTGCGGCGAGGTGCGCCGGCGCCAACCCGGCCACCGCGCGCGCCCACATCCGCTCGTACAGCGCTTCGAGGTCGCGCGCCAGGTTCGCGCCGTCGAACAACGCCGACGTCCGGCGCGCCGCTTCCAGCCGCAGGCGCAGCGCGTGCCGCTTGTCGGCGTCCCCGGCCAGGCGCAGCGCCAGCGCCTCGTAGCCGGCGACTTCGTCGCAGACCAACTCAGGCGCGCCGACTTCGTGCAGCAGGCTCGCTGCGACGCGCGACGCGAACGTCTGCCCGCGCAGCGTGACCACCGGCACGCCGGCCCATAGCACGTCGCTGGCCGTCGTGTGGCCGTTGCACGGCCAGGTGTCGAGGAACAGGTCGGCGCAGGCGATGCGGTCGAGGTGCGCCGCCTGGTCGACGTTGGGCGCGAAGACGATCCGCGCCGGGTCGACGCCGCGCGCCGCGGCTTCGCGCCGCAGTGCCGACGGCGCCTGCGGTGTCCACTCGAGCAGCCACAGCACCGCGTCGGGCAGCCGCCGCAGCAGGCCGCACCAGACGTCGAACACCCCCGGCGAGATCTTGTACGGCTGGTTGAAGCCGCACAGCACCAGCGCGCCGTCGGGCAGGCCGTGGTCGGCGCGCGGCGGGGCCACCGGCAGCGGCCGCGTGCCGTCGTTGCACTGGTAACAGCCCGGCAGCTGCGCGATCTGCTCGCTGAAGTGCGCGGCGTGCTCGAGCGGCGTGACGTGGCGGTCGCCGACGATGTAGTCGATCGCCGGCGCGCCGCTGGTCCCGGGGTAGCCGAGGTACGCGACCTGCAGCGGTGCCGCGCGGTAAGCGAACAGCGCCGGGCGCGCACCGAGGGTGTAGCCCTTCAGGTCGACGAGGATGTCGATCGCGTCGTCGCGCACGCGGCGCGACAGCGCCTCGGTGGTCAACGCCTGCGCATCGACGAAGCGGTCGCCGGCGCGTGCGAGCCGCTGGCGCACGTCGCTGCCGTCGTCGCGGCCCAGGCTGTACAGCACCGTCTCGAAGCGCTTGCGGTCGTGGCGCTCGAGGAGCTCGGCCATCAGGTAGGTCGTCGCGTGACGCTGGAAGTCGGCCGACACGTATCCGATGCGCAACCGGTCGGCGGCGCGCGCGCGGCGCGGCGGCAGCGGCGTGACGTGCTGCGCGATGTGGCGCGCGCAGGCCTCGGCCGCGCGCCGCTGCGCCATCGGGTCGTCGAGCAGCGTGACGTGGGCGAACGGGTTGGTCTCGACGGCGGCGTCGGCGGGCAGCGCGTCGATTGCCGCGCGCAGCGCCTGCACCTGGGTGTCGCCGCCGCGCCAGTCGCAGACCTCGCGCTCGTAGAACGCCAGCAGGTCGTGGATCGCGACTTGCCGCTCGCCCGCGCCCAGCAGCAGCGCGGTGCGCAGGCATTCGGCGGCCTCGCGCTTCATGCCCAACGCGTTGAACGCATGGCCAAGCCGCAGGTGGCGGGCGGCGTCGGCCGGGTCGGCGGCGAGCGCCTGGAGGTAGTTGCCGATTGCCGACGTCGCGCGGCCGGCGTGGACCTGGGCGTCGGCGAGCACGCCGCGCAGCGCAGCGTCGAGCATCGCCGGGTCGACGCCTTCGAGCAGGTCGCACAGCGCGTCGTGGCGGTGCAGCGCCTGCAACGCGTTGACCTGCAGCGCCAGCGAGAGCGGGCTCGACGCGTCGAGCTGTCGCGCGATCGCCGCCGCGTCGAGCGCGCGTGCCGGCTGACCGCCGCGCAGCTCGGCGTCGGCGAGGTTCATCCAATACAGAGCGTCCTTCGGCTGCAGCCGGCTGGCACGCGAATACGCCTGCGCCGCGTCGTGCCAGCGGCGGCGGCGCGCGAACTTCTGGCCGTCGAGCCAGGCTTGCTGCGCACGCGCGGCGCTGTCGGGCACGGAAGAGCGGGTCGGCGCAGGCATCGGCAGTCCTGTCGTGGATGCGGCGACGGTACGGCGCCGCCGCCCGCGCGTCGCATCGAACAGCGCTGTCGATCGCCTGCATTTCGCGCAGCGCGGCGCCGGCGGATCGTGTTGGGCTTTTCGCGCCGCGTCTCAAGTTCTCGAAACCCGTGTCCGATAAGCAAGCCATCGGTCGGGTGCACATGACGCGATCGAGGTCCGGAAACAGCCGGCCACCGTACCCCAGGGCGCGCAAGCGCCCGCAAGGCAACGATGGACAGACTGCCCGGGCGCAGCCCGACGCAAGAAGGGCACGGTTCACGCCGGCGTCTGCCGGGAGTCTGTCGCATCAATAGGAGTGCCATCATGGCCATGTCGATCAACACCAACGTGGTGTCCCTGAACGCCCAGCGCAACCTCGGCGCCAGCCAGAACGCGCTGTCCACCTCCATGCAACGTCTGTCGAGCGGGCTGCGCGTCAACTCGGCGAAGGACGACGCCGCCGGCCTGGCGATCGCCGAGCGGATGCAGGCGCAGGTGCGCGGCGCCAACGTCGCGATGCGCAACGCGAGCGACGCAATCTCGCTGGCGCAGACCGCCGAAGGCGCGATCGGCTCGGTCAGCGACATGCTGCAGCGGATGCGCGAACTCGCGGTGCAGTCGGCCAACGTCACGAACTCGGCCAGCGACCGCGCCAACCTCAACGCCGAATTCAGCCAGCTCGGCCAGGAAGTCACGCGCACCCTGGCGAACACCCGCTTCAACGGCAAGAACGTCCTCGCCGCCGACGCCGGCACGCAGGCCTATCAGGTCGGCGCGAACAACACCGACCAGGTCACCGTGACGACGACCAACCTGTCGACCGCGACGGCGATCACCGCCGTCACCGGCGGCGGGATCACGACCGAAGCCGCAGCCAGCACCGCGATGGCCAACATCGACACCGCGCTGACGACGATCAACACCGAGCGCGCGCTGTACGGTGCGGTGCAGAACCGCTTCGAGGCGATCATCTCGACGCTGCAGGTCGCTGCCGAGAACCAGTCCGCCGCGCGCGGCCGGATCATGGACGCCGACTTCGCCGCCGAGACGGCCAACCTGTCGCGCACGCAGATCCTGCAGCAGGCCGGCACGGCGATGGTCGCGCAGGCCAACCAGCTGCCGCAGATGGTGCTCAGCCTGATCCGCTGAACGCGCACCACGCAGCACGGCCGGCGTCGAGCCGGCCGACCGGACGGGGCCCACGAGGCCCCGTTCTTCGTTTCTGGCCCGTGTTGCGGGCCTTATTCGCGGGATCGCCGACGGCGTGCGGCCGAACAATGGCGGCAACAGGCAGCGGCTTTGAAGGGCCTGTCCGAACCGACCCGAGCGGGTCGTGAGCAACGCACCTCGGAGAACCCACGTGGCCCAGACGATCAACACCAACGTCGCTTCGCTGAACGCGCAGCGCAACCTTTCGGCCTCGCAGAACAGCCTGGCCACGTCGATGCAGCGCCTGTCGAGCGGGCTGCGCGTCAACTCGGCGAAGGACGACGCCGCCGGCCTGGCGATCGCCGAGCGGATGCAGGCGCAGGTGCGCGGCGCCAACGTCGCGATGCGCAACGCGAGCGACGCAATCTCGCTGGCGCAGACCGCCGAAGGCGCGATCGGCTCGGTCAGCGACATGCTGCAGCGGATGCGCGAACTCGCGGTGCAGTCGGCCAACGTCACGAACTCGGCCAGCGACCGCGCCAACCTCAACGCCGAATTCAGCCAGCTCGGCCAGGAAGTCACGCGCACCCTGGCGAACACCCGCTTCAACGGCAAGAACGTCCTCGCCGCCGACGCCGGCACGCAGGCCTATCAGGTCGGCGCGAACAACACCGACCAGGTCACCGTGACAACGACCAACCTGTCGACCGCGACGACGATCACCGCCGTCACCGGCGGCGGGATCACGACCGAAGCCGCGGCCAGCGCCGCGATGGTCAACATCGACTCCGCGCTGACGACGATCAACACCGAGCGCGCGCTGTACGGTGCGGTGCAGAACCGCTTCGAGGCGATCATCTCGACGCTGCAGGTCGCTGCCGAGAACCAGTCCGCCGCGCGCGGCCGGATCATGGACGCCGACTTCGCCGCCGAGACGGCCAACCTGTCGCGCACGCAGATCCTGCAGCAGGCCGGCACGGCGATGGTCGCGCAGGCCAACCAGCTGCCGCAGCAGGTGCTGCAGTTGCTGCAGGGCTGACCCCCGCTCTTTCGCGTTGCAACCGAAGGCCCGCCGCGCGGGCCTTCGTCGCTTTCGGCGCGCCGAAAAAATTCTCGCCGCCGCCCTCAAGCCCGGCGCCGCGGCGCCGAAATGGCTGCAATGACGGGGATTGCGGCGCCAGCCGCCGTGCGTCGCCGTCCTCGACTTACGCGTGGAAGAAGCGCCATGACCATTTCCTCGGCCGGCATCGGCAGCGGCCTCGACGTCAACGCCATCGTCTCGCAGCTCGTCGCGATCGAGCGCCGGCCGATCCTCGCGCTGCAAAGCGAGGTCAGCCGGCTGCAGACCCAGATCTCGGCCTTCGGCCAGGTGCAGGGCAAGCTCGCGACGCTGCGCGACGCCTCGGCCAAGCTCGGCACCGCGTCGACGTGGGACACGACGAAGGCGACGACCGACACCACCGCCGTCGCTGCAGCGACGACTGGTACCGCCCACGCCGGGCGCTACGCCGTCGTCATCGACCGGCTCGCCCAGCAGCAGACGGTCGTGACGCGCGGCTACGCCGACGCGGCGGCCGCCGTCGGCGGCGGCACGCTGCGCATCGAGCTGGGCGATTTCGACGCGGTGCCGCCCGTGCCGAAGGCCGGCGCGGCGGCGATCGACATCGTGATCGACTCCGGATCGTCGTCGCTCGCCGGGGTGCGCGACAAGATCAACGCCGCCGGCGCCGGCGTCGTCGCCAGCCTCGTCACCGACGTCTCGGGCTCGCGGCTCGTGCTGCGATCGACCGAGACGGGTCTGGCCAACGGCTTTCGCGTCCAGGTCACCGCCGACGACGACGGCAACCCCGCCGACGCGTCGGGCCTGTCGGCGCTGGCCTACGACGCCGCGGTCGCGCCGGTCGCCGACGGCGCGACGCGGCCGCAGGCGGCGAGCAACGCGGCGCTGACGATCAACGGCGTGCCGATCGAATCGACGACCAACGTCCTGACCGGCGCGATCGAAGGCGTGACGCTGACGCTGCGCACGCCGGGCAGCAGCGCCGAGGTCAAAGTCGAGCCCGACACCGATGCGTTGAAAAAGGCCGTCGATGCCTTCGTCAACGCGTTCAACGAGAGCGTCGAGTTGCTGCGTGCGCAGACGCGCTACGACGCCGACAGCGGCATTTCCGGTGCGCTGCAAGGCGACCGCGGCGCGGTCCAGCTGCTCGGCCAGCTGCGCGGGATGTTCACCGCCAACAGCTCCACCGGCAGCGTGCACACGCGGCTCGGCGACATCGGGCTGACGCTGAACCGCGACGGCAAGATCGTCACCGACGCGACCAAGCTCGACGCGGCGCTCGCCGACGGCGCCGAACTGTCGAAGCTGTTCGCGCACCGGGATGTCGACGTCCCGGCCAACAACGGCTTCGGCAGGCAGTTCACGACCTGGCTCGACACCGCGCTCGGCACCGACGGCGTGTTCGCCAACCGCCAGCAGAGCCTGCAGAGCCGCGTGAAGAGCCGCGAAGGCCAGGAGCAGCGCCTCGAGGACCGCGTCGCGCGCACGCAGCAGCGGCTGCTCGCGCAGTACACCGCGCTCGACACGAAGATGGGCCAGCTGACCGCGCTGTCGACCTACGTCACGCAGCAGATGGCGATGCTGAACAAGGTGTCGAGCGACTGATCGGAACGTGTTGCGCGTCGCGCAGCGCCGCGGCCACCCGCGTCGCGAGTCGCTGCCTGTCGCAGTTCGCAGTCGCTCGGCAACCGCCGCAGCGAGCGCGCGCGTTCACCGTTCGCAGCCGTCGCGCATCGCCGTTCGCGGCCGTGCGACACGTTGCCGAAGATCGCCTTTGCGCTGCTGAACCGCCCCCGCCGGCGTCTCAAGTCGGCCCGCGGCGACACCGATAAGAACAGCATTCCCCGCTCGCTGCCGTAGACCTGTCGCGTCATGTTCGCCGCTCCGATGTTCGCGCCGCACCGCCCCGCTGCTTTCGGCGCGGCGGCCTACCAGACCAACGCCTTCGAGATCCAGGTCGCCGGTGCCGACGCGCACGGCCTGGTCGCGCTGCTGTTCCAGGGGCTGGAGAGCTCGCTGGCCGACGCGCTCGGCGCGCTGAACGCGCGCGACACCGAACGGAAGTGCCGCGCGCTGACGCGGGCGATCCGCATCGTCGACGAAGGGCTGCGCGGCGGTCTCGACCTGGCCGGCGGCGGCAGCCTGGCGCGCGACCTGCACGAACTGTATGCCTACGTCGTGCAGCGCTTGACGCTCGCCAACCTGCGCAACGACCCGGCGCCGATCCACGAAGTCAAGGGCCTGATGCAGCCGCTGCAAGACGCCTGGCGCGCGATCGCGCCGCGCAGCGCGGCCTGATCAGCGACGCCGCGAAAAGCCGACAGAGACGCCATGGACCCGCAACTGCTGACCTACTACGAAGCGATCGAGCGCGCCAGCGCGCAGATGCTCGATGCCGCGCGCAGCGGCAACTGGGACGAGGTCGTCAAGCTCGAGGGAGCCTGCGTGCTGCTGATCAGCCAGCTGAAGAACGCCGCGCAGCGCGACACGCCGCACGCCGGCGCAGCGGCGCCGCCGCCGGCCGACGCGGCCGCCGGTGCGGCCACCGCAAAGGCGCGGTCGCGGATCATGCAGCGCATCCTCGTCAACGACGCCGAGATCCGCCACCTCGCCGAGCCGTGGCTGCAGGACCTCGACGACACGCTGGCCGGCCGGCGCCGCACGCTGCACTGAGCCGGCACGCGCTCGCGGCGATGGCCCGGGACTTCCAGCACACGCTTGCGGCCCGGCTCGACGCCGCCGGTGACGTCGACGCGTGGGCGCCGTTTCGCGTCGAGCACGCCCGCGAGCGGCTGGCGCTGTTGCGCCAGCTGCGCGACGGCGGCGTGCCGCTGATCGTCACCGCGCCGGGCGGCGCGTCGCTGGCCGCGACGCTGTGGTCGCTCGACGCCGCGCAGCAGCGCCTGGGCTTCAGCGTCGACGCCGACTCGCCGCAGCTGGCGTCGATCGTCGAAGCCGACGAGGCGGTCGCCGTCGCCTACCTCGACAGCGTGAAGCTGCAGTTCGACCTGCTCGGGCTGGTGCTGGTGCACGGCGCGCGCAACACCCTCACGCTGCAGGCGCAGCTGCCGGCCGAGCTGTACCGCTTCCAGCGGCGCAACGCCTATCGCGTGCGGCCGCCGGCACGCCCGGACCCGGTGGCGCAGCTGCGCCACCCGTCGCTGCCCGACATGCAGCTCGCGCTGCGCGTGCTCGACGTCAGCATCGGCGGCTGCGCGCTGTGGCTGCCGGCCGACGTGCCGCCGCTGCAGGCCGGCACGCGGATCGGCGAGCTCACCGTGGTGCTCGACGCGGTGACGCGGTTCTCCTCCGCGGCGGTGCTGCAGCACGTCAGCGCGCTCGGCGCCGGCGACCGCGGCGTGCGCCTGGGCTGCGAATGGCAGCCGCTGCCGGGAGCGGCCGAACGCACGCTGCAGCGCTGGATCGACCAAGCGCAAAAGCGTCGCCGGCTGCTGGGGCGAGGCGAATGAAGCCGCTCGCGGCCGTCGCCGCGGTGCCTCGCGGCGCACCGCGCCGGGCCCGCGGCTTCACGCTCGTCGACTGCCTCGCCGCGTGCGCGGTGTCGGCCGTCGCCGCGACGGTGGCGCTGCCGTCGTTGCAGGCGCAGATGCTGCAAAACGGCCGGCTCGACGCGGTGGCGCTCTTGACGCGCGTTCACGCCGCGCAGGAGCAGCACCGCTCGCTGTACGGCCGCTACGCTGCCGACGCCGCGGCGATCGGCTTGGCCACGGCGCGCAGCGAGCAGGGGCACTACCGGCTCGAACTCGTCGCCACCGGCGCCGAGTCGTACCGCGCGCGCGCGGTCGCCGTCGGCCGCCAGGCGCGCGACACGCGCTGCCCGGCGCTGACGCTCGCCGTCGACCGCGGCTTCGTCGCCCAGCCGACGCCGGCCGAGGGCTGCGCGCGATGAAAACGGAGCAACGCCGCCCGGCGCGCGCCAACGGAGCCGGGTTCACGCTGCTCGAGATCGTAATCGCGCTCGTCGTCGTCGCGGTGCTGGCGACGCTCGCGGTGCCGAGTTTTTCCGGCACCGTCGTGCGCACGAGGCTGCACCACGCGGCGCAGGCGCTGGCCGCCGACCTTGCCGAGGCGCGCTTTCAGGCCGCGCGGGACGCCAGTGCGCTGTACGTCGTGCCGAATGCCGATGCGAGGTGCTGGGCGGTCGCCACCGTCGCCGATTGCGGCTGCGGCGCACCCGCGCCGTGCCAGCGGCAGCGCGTCGATGCAACGGCATGGCACGGCGTCGAGTTCATCGCCGCGCAGCCGGTGCGGCTGGCCCCCGACGGCACCGCGCCGGCGACCGTCGTCGCGGTGCTCGGGAGTGCCGCCGGCGACCGCGTGCAGGTGACGATGGGGCCGCTCGGCCGCGCCCACGTTTGTGTGGCCGCAGGTGCGGCCGGGGTATACGCGCGCTGCTGAAGCGGCGGGCGAAGCGAAGCGCGGCGCGACGCGCAGCGGTCGGTCGCGAACGGCGCGGCGCAAACCGCGCCGCGCGGCTCAGACCTGCATGTTCATGATGTCGCTGTAGGCCTGCACCAGGCGGTTGCGCACCTGCAGCGTCGCCTGGAAGCCGATCTGCGCCTTCTGCATTGCCATCATCGTCTGCTCGACGCTGACCGTCGGGTTGTCGAGCGTCAGCTCTCGTTGCAGCCGCTGCGCCTCGAACTGGCTCTGGCTGACGTTGTGCAGCGCATCGGCCATCGCGGTGCGGAAGCTGCCGCCGTCGACGGCGCCGGCGGCGTCGGTGCGCGGCATGCCGTCCGGGCGCAGCCCGGCGCGCGCCACCGCGGCGTTGAAGTCGAAGGACGGAATGCGCAGGTCGTTCATCGCAGCGGGCGCAGGTGACGCGGCGGACGCCGCACGCCGGGGTACGGCACGAAGGCCACTGTAGGTGCGGGCCGGTCGGCCGACGGCGCGATCAGCCGCGGGAATCGCCGCCTTCTCGCGCCACTGCGCGGGCCGCGCCGCCGAACAATGGCGCGGCACCCGAAAAGCCGCCCGAAAGCCGCCTTCGCCCATGGACAACGCCCTCGCCACCCCTGCCTCTGCCGCGCTGACCCTGCCGGCGGCGACGCCGCTGGTGCCGGCGACGCCGGGGCCGATCGCCAAGTTCATGGCGCTGCCGGGGCGGGTGCAGGCCGGCGCGGTGCTCGGGACGGTCGCGCTGGTCGCGGTGGTGGCGATGATGTTCGGCGGCGCGCGCGACGCCGACTACCGCGTGCTCTTCCCGCAGTTGAGCGAGAAGGACGGCGGCCAGGTCATCGACAAGCTGACGCAGCTGAACGTGCCGTACCGCTTCCTCGACGGCAGCGGCGCGATCCTCGTGCCGTCGGCGCGCGTCCACGAGCTGCGCATGAAGCTGGCCGCCGGCGGTCTGCCGTCGGCCGCGTCGGGTGGCAGCGCCGGCTACGAGCTGCTCGACAAGAACAGCTTCGGCCAGACCCAGGGCCAGGAACGGATGAAGATGCAGCGCGCGATCGAAGGCGAGCTGACGAACACGATCCAGTCGCTCGAATCGGTGCGCACCGCGCGCGTCCACCTCGCACTGCCGAACCAGAACGGTTTCTTCCGCGAGCAGCAGAAGCCGTCGGCGTCGGTCGTGCTGACGCTGCACCCCGGACGCACGCTCGACCGCGGCCAGATCGCCGGCATCGTCCGCGTCGTCTCGGGCAGCGTTCCCGAACTCGCCGCGAAGGCGGTCAGCGTCGTCGACAGCACCGGATCGCTGCTGTCGGGCGCCGACGACGCCGCCGCTGCCGACGGTCTCGACACGCAGCAGCTGCAGTACCGCCGCGAGGTCGAGGCGACGCACCTGCGGCGCATCGTCGACCTGCTCGAGCCGGTCGTCGGCCGCGACAACGTCCGCGCCAGCGTCACCGCCGACATCGACTTCTCGCAGGTGCTGCAGACCGCCGAAGCTTGGCGGCCGAACCAGGGCCCCGACGCGCGACCCGCGGTGCGCGAGCAGCGCACGACCGACGCCAGCCAGCCCGGCGCGGCGACGCCGTCGGGCATCCCCGGCGCGACGAGCAACCTGCCGCCGACGCCGCCGACCGCGCCGATCGAAGGCGCGGCGCAGCCGCTGCAGGGCGCGCCCGGCGCCGGCGTCGCTGCCGGCAGCTCGCAGCGCGAAGCGGCGACACGCTTCGAGGTCGACAAGACGACGACGGTGACGAAGAACGCCGCCGGTACCGTCAAGCGGCTCAGCGCCGCGGTGGTCGTCAACCACCGCACCGGCGTCGACGGCAAGGGCAAGCCGACGAGCACGCCGCTGACCGACAAGGAGATCGAGCAGCTGACCGCGCTGGTGCAGCAGGGCATCGGCTACAGCGCCGAGCGCGGCGATGTCGTCAAGGTCGTCAACGCGCCGTTCCGCGTCGAGACGCCGGTGGCGGCCGAAGAGGTGCCGCTGTGGCGCCAGGACTGGATCGTCGACCTCGTGAAGACCGCGCTCGCGCCGCTGGCGCTGGCGGTCGTCGCGCTGGTCATCGTCTTCAAGCTCGTGAAGCCGGCGGTCGGCGTCG
>CBDUBX010000025.1:0-17335 GCA_965365495.1 uncultured Burkholderiales bacterium | reverse complement strand
GCATCGAGAACCTCGACGAGCTCGTCAACGCGGCCGAGAGCTTCGTCACGCAGGAAGGCTTCGGCAAGGACGCGGTCGCGCTGCCGCTCGACGAGCAGGCGCGCACCGTCGCCGACGCCGCTGCCCCCGACGCCGACACCGGCGAGATCCTGTCGCCGCTGGCGGCGTTCCTGACGCACGCGTCGCTCGAAGCCGGGGACAACCAGGCGCAGGCCGGCGCCGACGCGGTCCAGCTGATGACGGTGCACTCGGCCAAGGGCCTCGAGTTCGACGCGGTGTTCATCACCGGCATCGAAGAAGGGCTGTTCCCGCACGAGCAGAGCCTGTCCGACGCCGACGGCGTCGAGGAAGAGCGGCGGCTGATGTACGTCGCGATCACGCGTGCGCGCAAGCGCCTGTACCTGAGCTTCAGCCAGACGCGGATGCTGCACGGCCAGACGCGCTACCACATCAAGAGCCGCTTTTTCGACGAGCTGCCCGACGCGTCGCTGAAGTGGATCACGCCGCGGCTGCAGGGTTTCGGCTCGGGTTATGCGCGCGAGTACCAGCAGGCGTGGAACCGCGGCAGCGGGCTCAGCGGCATCGTCGGCGCCGGCCGGCTCGCGCCGCGCGAGGCGGCCGCGCCGCCGCCCTCCGACGACCATCAGGGCCTGCGCGTCGGTCAGACGGTGTTCCACACCAAGTTCGGCGAAGGCGTGGTGTCGGTTCTCGAAGGCCGCGGCGCCGACGCGCGCGCGCATGTCAGCTTCGGCCGCCACGGCACGAAGTGGCTGATGCTGGCGATCGCCAAGCTGACGCCGGTCGACTGACCGGCGGCGCGGCGGCGGCGCCGGCGCGTCAGCCTTCGCCGAGGCTCGCCAGCCGCGCCACGAGCTGTGCCTGGCTGTGCACGTCGAGCTTCAGGAACAGCGTCTTCAGGTAGGCACGTGCGGTCTCGTAGGTGACGCCGAGCGACCGCGCGGCGTCGTCGAGCGCGTGGCCGTCGCGCAGCCGCGCAGCCAGCATCGCCTCAGAACGCGTGCAGCGGTGGCACTCGCGCAGCACACGCACCGTCTCGTCGCTGCCGACGGCGACGCGCCGCGCGCTGAGCATCACGAGCCGCCGCGCCGGCAGCGACCGCGCGGTGCGGATCGCCACCGACGTGACGTCGAGCAGCAGCACGCGGCCGCCGGCCGCGGCCGGCAGCCACACCGCCGCCGCTGCGTCCGCCGCGGCGCGCACGGCCGCCGCCAACCGCGTCTGCGCCGCGGCGTCGATGGCAGCGAGTCGGCCGCCGCGCAGCGCCAGCGTCGAGCCGCCGCGCAGCGTCGCCTCCATCGGCGGGTTGGCGTAGACGAGTTGCAACCCGGCGTCGACGACCGCGACCGCGCCCGGGTGCGCGGCGAGCATCGCCCACGCGTCGCCGGCGCCCGCTGCGCCGCTGGCCTCGAAGCCGAGCCGCGCCTGCAGCGACTTGCGCATCTGGCGCGTCAGCCGCTCGAAGCGGCGAACGTCGGCGGCGTCGAACGTCGGCATCTCGCGCGGTCGCATCAGCGTGATGTTGGCCACCGTCGCGCCGTCCTCGACCAGCGTGTTGCCGATCATGTAGTGCAGCTGCTGCGGCTTCAGCCACTCGTGGTAGTAGGCCGAGCGGTAGAGGTCGCCCGCGCGGCCGAGGTGGGCTTCCATCCGCTCGTTTGTTCGCACGACGCCGGGCCGGTGCAGCGCCTTCGACACCCACATGCAAGGGTTGTCGGGTGCGAAATACAGCGAGTCCAGGCTCGGCAAGCGTGCGGCGTCGATGCCGTGCAAGGAGATCGGCGTGAGGTGGCCGGTGTCGCGTTGCAGGATGTAGAACGTCTGCGCGGTCGACGCGAACGCGTCGCGCATCTGCGCCATCACGTCGCCCCACGCGTCGGGGTCGGCGACGCAGCGCGCCACAGCTGCCTGCAGCTCGGCGTCTGCGCGCACGGACGAGAGGGCGGGCATCGAAGCCTTTCGCGGCTGCTGCCGGCAGCGGCGCGCATCTTGCGGCCACCGGGCACGCGGCGCTCCCCGCGAATCGGGGGATCGGCGGCTTCCCATTTGAGGGTGTCGGCGCCGCCGGGCGGTGCCTAGCGTCGCGTCCGTCGGCACACATCCCGTTGGAGGCACGAAATGAATCGACGCCGGATCGTTCGCGCAGCGGCCGCAGCGCTCGTGGCGCTGACCGCGGTGCCCGCGACAGCGGCCGACCGCAGCTGGTTCGGCGGCAACGGCGACTGGTCGCTCGCCGGCAACTGGGCACCGGCCGGCGTGCCCGGCGCCGGCGACCGCGCGGTGCTGAATGCCGGCACCGCGACGCTGGCGGTCGACGCCGCGCTCGGCCAGCTGACGCTCGGCGGGGGCTCGTTGGCGGGCGCCGGCACGCTGACCGTCGGCGGCGCTTCGACGTGGACCGCCGGCACGGTGTCGGGCACCGGCGGCGTCGTTTTCGACGGCGACCTCGCGATCTCGGGTGCCACCCACAAGACGCTGTTCGGCGGCCGCAGCGTCGAGCTCCGCGGCACGACGACGTGGGGCGGCAACACCGCGGCCGGCAACAACCTGATCCGGTTCTGGCATGGCGGCACGCTGACCAACGTCGGCACCTTCGTCGACGCCAACGCCTTCGATTCGCGCGTCTACTGGTTCGCCGGCGCCGGCAACACCTTCGCCAACGCCGGCGTCTACAACAAGACCGCGGCGTCGCTGACGGTGATCGACCCGGGCGTTGCGTTCGACAACACCGGCACCGTGAACGTCGACGGCGGCACCTTCATGACGAGCGGCGGCACGAGCAGCGGCACGTTCAATGTCGCCGCCGGCGCGAAGGTCGAGCTGCGCAACGGCACGCACACGTGGAACGGCGTGACCACCGCCGGCGCCGGCGTGCTGCACATCGGCACCGACAACGTCGGCGCCGACGCGTCGGTGGCGATCAACGGCGGCACGTACACCGCGGCGCTGCTGTTCAGCGGCAGCACGATCGGCGGCAGCGACCACGCGTTCCATACCGCCTCGACGTGGAGCGGCGGCACGTTCTCCGGTGCCGCGCGAACGACGTTCCTCGGCAACGTCGCGCTGTCCGGCGACGCGACGAAGACGCTGCACGGCGGCCGCATCGTCGACCTGCACGCCACGACGACCTGGAGCGGCAACACGGCGGCCGGCGGCAACGCGATCCGCTTCTGGAACGGCGGCACGCTGAACAACCTCGGCACGTTCGTCGACGCCAACGCGTCCGACACCGTGATCACGATCTCCGGCAGCGGTGCCCACACGTTCAACAACGTCGGCACCTACGACAAGCGCACCGACACCGTCACCGCCGTCGACTCCCGCGTGGCGTTCAACAACAGCGGCACGGTCGTCGCCCGGGCCGGCACGCTGCTGCCGGCCGGCGGCACCAGCACCGGCACGTTCGACATCGCCGCCGGCGCGACGCTCGAGTTCCGCAACGGCGACAGCACGCTGGCCGGGGCGACCACCGGCGGCGCCGGCCGGCTCGTGATCAGCAGCGACGACGTCGGCGCCGATGCGACGGTGACGATCGACGGCGGCACGCACACCGCGCGGCTGCTGCTCAGCGGCAGCGTGCTGACCGGCGCCGACCACGCGTTTCAGGCGAGCGCCGACTGGACCGGCGGTTCGATCGTCGGCGCGGCGCGCACCGACTTCCTCGGCGACGTGTCGATCGCCGGCAATGCGACGAAGACGCTGTGGCTAGGCCGCACCGTCGCGTTGCACGGCACGACGACGTGGAGCGGCAACGCGGCGGCCGGCGGCAACACGATCCGCTTCTGGAACGGCGGCACGCTGCACAACGTCGGCACCTTCGACGACGCCAATGCGTTCGACGCGACGATGCGGCAGTTCACCGGCGGTCCGCACGCGTTCGACAACGCCGGCACCTACAACAAGTCGACCGACACCGTGACGACGGTGGAACTCGGCGTGGCGTTCAACAACACCGGCAAGGTCGACGTGCAAGCCGGAACGCTGCAGGTGCGGTCGGCAACGACCAACGGAGGGATGGTTCGCGTTGCCGCCGGCGCGGTCTACGCCGGTGCGGTCCATCCGGACAGCCGCCTCGCCTTCGTCAACGAAGGTGTCTTGACCGGCGGCGGCACGGTTGCCACGCGCGCCGGCGGCGCCATCGCCAACGCCGGCCGCGTCCTGCCGGGCGACGGCATCGGCACGCTGACGATCGACGGCGACCTGACGCAGCGGGCCGGCGGCGTCGTCGAGATCGAACTCGGATCGCCGAGCAGCTTCGACCGGCTCGCGGTGACCGACGACGTCGTGCTCGCCGGCACGCTGCTCGTCGTCGACGCCGGCTACGCGCCGGTGGTCGGCGACCGCTTCGTCGTGCTGACGTTCGACGAGCGCGTCGGCGGCACGTTCGAGCTCGACTGGGTAGGCTTCGGCGCCGGCGTCGAGTTCGCCGCCCTGTACCACGCGAACGACGTGACGATCATCGTCACCGAAGTGCCCGAGCCCGCGACTGCGGCGCTGCTCGCCGTCGGCGTGGCCGCAGTCGTCGGCCGTTCGCGGCGGCGGCGCGGCGCGCGGCGCCGCCGCTGACGGTACCGCCGCGATACGACGGGGCGGCCGCGCCGCGGCCTGCGTGCTAGCCTGCGCGGGCTCCGATGGCCGCGCCGCGCGTCTTCCTCAGCTACAGCCACGACACGCTGGCGCACATGGAGCGCGTGCGCGCCCTGTCCGACCGGCTGCGGTTGCACGGCGTCGAGGCGATCGTCGACCGGTACTACGAAGACACGCTCGACATGCGCTGGACCGACTGGATGGCCCAGCAGGTCGAAGCCGCCGACTTCGTGCTCGTCGTCGCCACCGCCGGCTACCTCGAGCGGCTGAAGCCGGGGCCCGGCGCCGGCGCCGGCAGCCACTGGGAAGGCGCGCTCGTCACGCAGCAGCTGTACGAGCTGCACGGCATGAACACGAAGTTCTTCGCCGTCTACTTCGACGCCGAGGATGCCAAGTCGATCCCGCTGCACCTGCGCGGCTACACGAACTACCACGTCGGCACCGACGAGGGCTACGCCAAGCTCTACCGCCGCGTGACCCGCCAGCCCGACGCGGTGCCGCCGCCGGTCGGCGCGGTCGTCGACCCGAACCGGTTGCTCGCGCCGCCGCCGCTGCCGCCTGCCGAGTCGCTGCGCGAGGACGTCGTCAAAGTACGGCTCGACGAGCTTGCGCGCGCCTATCAGGCGTTGCGCACGTCGATGCTGCCGGGCAACGCGCGCACGCGGAAGATGGAGGTCGTCGCGGCCAAGATGCGCGCGCTGGCCTGCGACGGCTACTACCTGCTCGACTACCTCGCGCGCAACCCCGAGCCCGGCGCGCGGCTGGCGGCGGTGTCGCTGCTCGAGGCGCGGCCGAGCGCGGGGCATCTCGAATGGCTGGCCGAACGGCTGGCACCGGAAAAGCCGTTCGTCGGCTACCACGCGGCGCTGGCGCTGTTCACCGCCGCGCGCACGCTCGAACCCGAGCACCGCGACCGCGTCCGCGCGGCGATCCACCGCGCGCGCACGCTGCTCGGCGCCGGGCTCGACACCACCGACCGCGCGCAGGCGCTCGACGCGGCGCTGCACGAGCTCGACGAAAGCGCCGCCGTCGGCGTCGAGCTGGGACTGACCGAGCGCGGCCTGCCGCCGCCGGCGCGGCGCTGAACGGGGCCGGTCAGGCCGGCGGCGCCGGCGTGCCGCCGAAGCTGTCGTTGAACGTGAACAACAGCGACACGTAGAACACCGCCGAGAACACCAGGCCCGCGGGCACGCCGAGCAATCCGGCGAGCTGCGGCACGCCGAGCAGCCCGAACACGAGTGCGGTGACGATACCGAACGCGAACACCACGCCGGCCCAGCCGGCAACGTAGGCGACGAACGCGCCACGCGCGCGCCACACCGCCAGCGTGCTCGAAAACAGCGCCTGCCCCGCGCTCTGGCCGCCCCAGTGGACGAGCGCTGGCGCGTGCCAGAACGGCACCGACAGCGCGGTGCCCAGCACCAGCGCGAGCAGTACGCCGGCGGCCACGCCGGGCTCGGCGAGCAGCTCGTCGATCGCCGCCTCGCCGGCCTCGCCTTGCGCGCGCAGCTCCTGCAGCCGGCTCCACGCGTTGTCCGACACCGCGTCGGCGACGAGCAGGATCGCCAGCGCCGCGACGCCGTAGATCACGCACAGCGTCAGCAGCGAACGGCGCCGCGCGGCGTCGGTTTGCAGCGGCTCGACGAACTGCCGCGGATGCACCGGGCCGTCGAGCAGCGCCGACTGGCTGGCGATCATGAACCCCAGGCTCAACAGCGGCAGCGACATCATCTGCACGACGCCGCCGACGAACGGCACCAGGCTGACGAGCAGCGCGCCGAACAGGAAGACCGCGAACAGCGCGGTGAACGCAAGCGGCCGGCGGACGAACAGACGGAACGCGTCGCCGATCCAGCGCACGCCGCGCGCCGCCGGCACGGCCTTCAGTTGCAACGCCATCGCGGGTCGTCGATCGGATCAGCCGGCCGCCACGGGCCGCGGGTGCCACGGCTCGTCGCGGCAGCGGCGCAACAGCCGTGCGAGTGGCGCCGGGTCCTTCGGCTCGAGCAGCGCCGCGGCGCGCGGCCGCAGCCGGTCCCACAGCCGCGACACCCAGAAGCGCAACGCGGCGGCGCGCTGCAGCGCCGGCAACGCGCGCAGCTCGGCCGTCGCCAGCGGGCGCTCGCCGGCGTAGCCGTCGACCAGCGCCTGCGCGCGCGCCGGCTCGAGGCGGCCGCTGGCGCCGTCGCAACACCAGTCGTTGACGCCCACCGCGACGTCGAACGCGAACGCGTCGGTGCCGGCGAAGTAGAAGTCGCAGCAGCCGCTGACGCGGTCGACGCCGGCCGCATCGGTGTCGAACAGCACGTTGTCGCGGAACAGGTCGGCGTGAATCGGGCCGCGCGGCAGCGCCTGCGCGCCCGGCGAAGCGGCGAAGTGGCGCTGGAACGCGAGCTCGTCGTCGAGCAACGCGGCCGAAGCCGCATCGAGCTGCGGCCGCAGGTCGGCGGCGGCGTCGGCGCACCAGTCGAGGCCGCGCGGCCGCGGCTGCGCCGGTGCGTAGTCGGCCGCGGCGACGTGCAACCGCGCGAGCAGCGCGCCGACCTGGCGGCAGTGGTCGACTGCCGGCGCGTCGATCACCGCGCCGACGAGCCGCGTCACGACCGCCGCCGGCTTGCCGGCGAGCGCATGGACGAACCCGCCGGCGGCGTCGGCCACCGGCCGCGGCGCCGGCACGCCGCGCTGCGCGACGTGGTCCATCAGCCCGAGGTAGTAGGGCAGCTCGGCCGCCGGCAGGCGCTCGAACAGCGTCAGCACGTACGGCCCGCGCGAGGTGTCGGCCCAGTAGTTGGTGTTCTCGATGCCGCCGCGGATGCCGGCCAGCCGCGTCAGCGCGCCGAGGCCCAGGCGCTGCACGAGGGCATCGGCGGCGTCGAAGCCGACCTCGGTGTAGACCGCCACCGGCCTAGAAGTCGAGGACCGACCAGGTGCGCCGACCGGCGCCGCCGCGCTCCTGCGACGGGTCGAGCCCCGGCGGCGCGACCTGGATCTCGTACGGCGCCGCACCCGGCAGCTTGCTGTGCACGGTGATCCGCAACGGCGCGCCGCGCAGCCGCGTCTCCTCGATCCGCACCGCGTCGTCTTCGACGACGGTGCGCGTCAGCGTCGACCGCGGCGTGACCGGCGCCGACGCCGGCAGCGCCGCGGCGCCCGGTGCCGACGTGGCGCGAGCTGCAGGCGCTGCGCTACCGTCCGGCGCAGCGCGCGCCCCCGTTGCGGCGACCACCGCGGCCAGCGTCAGCGCGGCGGCGAATCCGGTGCCGCCTCGGCCGGCCACGCGCGAGCTCGAAAACATCTGCGGGATTGTACGGAGGCGGCGCGCGCCGCGGCGGCCCCGCCACAATTGCCGCGGCGCCGCGACGCGTCGAACGACGACGCGCAACGACGCGTGCCGCAGGTACCGAAGGCCGATCGATGAGCGAGAAGAACACGATGCTGCTGGTCGACGGGTCGAGCTACCTGTACCGCGCTTACCACGCGATGCCGGACCTGCGGTCGGCGGGTTTTCCGACCGGGGCGATCCACGGCATCGTCGCGATGATGAAGAAGCTGCGCGAGCAGATCCCTTCGGACCACGCGGTGTGCGTGTTCGACGCGCCGGGGCGGACGTTTCGCGACGACTGGTACGACCAGTACAAGGCGCACCGCGCGCCGATGCCCGAGCCGCTGGCGCAGCAGCTCGAGCCGATCTGCGAAGTCGTGCGCCTGCTCGGCTGGCCGGTGCTGACCGTGCCCGGCGTCGAGGCCGACGACGCGATCGGCACGCTGGCCTGCGTCGCCGCGCGCGCCGGCCACCGCGTCGTCGTCTCCACCGGCGACAAGGACCTCGCGCAGCTCGTGTCGCCGCAGGTCACGCTGATCAACACGATGACCAACGAGACGCTCGACGTCGCCGCGGTCGAGGCCAAGTTCGGCGTGCCGCCCGGGCGCATCGTCGACTACCTGACGCTGCTCGGCGACAGCGTCGACAACATTCCCGGCGTCGACAAGGTCGGGCCGAAGACCGCGGCGCGCTGGATCGCCGAATACGGCTCGCTCGACGGCGTGATCGCCGCGGCGCCGACGATCAAGGGCGCTGCCGGCGACAACCTGCGGCGCGCGCTCGACTGGCTGCCGCAGGGCCGGCGGCTGGTCACCGTGCGCTGCGACTGCGAACTCGCCGACCACGTCGCCGGCTGGCCGGCGCTCGACGCGCTGAAGCTGCGCGACGTCGACCGCGACGCGCTGCTCGCGTTCTACGAGCGCTACGGTTTCCGCGCGTGGAAGCGCGAGCTCGAACAGTCGCTCGGTCGTGCACCGTCGGGCGGTGCCGAGCCGGCGCCGTCGTTCGAAGCGGTCGGCGACGAGCCGCAGCCGGCGCCGATCGACCTCGCGCGCGACTACGAGGTCGTGACGACGTGGGAGCGCTTGGATCACTGGCTCGACGCAATCGCCCGCGCCGATTCGGTCGCGATCGACACCGAGTCGGACGACGACGACGCGGTGCGCGCGCGGCTCGTCGGCATCGGCGTCGCCGTCGAGCCCGGGCGAGCGGCCTACGTGCCGCTGGCCCACGCGTACGCCGACGCGCCCGACCAGCTGCCGGCTGCCGACGTGTTGCAGCGGTTGAAGCCGTGGCTCGAAGATGCGGCGCGGGCCAAGGTCGGCCACAACGTCAAGCACGACAGCCAGGTCTTCGCCAACGCCGGCGTCGACGTGCGCGGCTGGGTCGACGACACGATGCTGCTGAGCTACGTGCTCGAGGCGCACCGGCCGCACGTGCTGGCGTCGCTGGCCGAGCGCCACGTCGGCCGCCGTGGGCTGCAGCTGGAAGACGTCTGCGGCAAGGGCGTCGGCCGGATCCCGTTCGCGCAGGTCGACGTCGCGCGCGCCGCCGAATACTGCGGCGCCAACGCCGAAACGGCGCTGCACGTGCAGCGCGTGCTCGGGCCGCGGGTCGCCGCGCAGCCGGGGCTCGCGCACGTCTACCGCACGATCGAGCTGCCGCTGTCGGCGGTGCTGGCGCGCGTCGAGCGCCACGGCGTGCTCGTCGACGCGGCGTTCCTCGCGCAGCAGAGCCGCGACCTCGCCGAGCGGCTGGTCGCGCTCGAGCAGCAGGCGCACGCCGCCGCCGGCAAGCCGTTCAATCTCGGCAGCCCCAAGCAGATCTGCGAGATCCTGTTCACCAAGCTCGGGCTGCCGGTGAAGAAGCGCACCGCGTCGGGAACGCCGTCGACCGACGAGGACGTGCTGGCCGAGCTCGCCGCCGACTACCCGCTGCCGGCGGCGATCCTCGAGCATCGCGGCCTGGCGAAGCTGAAGGGCACTTACACCGACAAGCTGCCGGCAATGGTCAACCCGGCCACCGGACGCGTCCACACCTGCTACGGCCAGGCGGTGGCAGTGACCGGGCGGCTGGCGAGCAACGACCCGAACCTGCAGAACATCCCGATCCGCACCGCCGAGGGCCGGCGCATCCGCGAGGCTTTCGTCGCCCCTGCGGGGCATTCGATCCTCAGCGCCGACTACTCGCAGGTCGAGCTGCGGATCATGGCGCACATCAGCGAAGACCCGGCGCTGCTGCGCGCGTTCTCCGAAGGGATCGACGTCCACCGCGCGACTGCGGCCGAAGTGTTCAACGTCGCGCTCGACGACGTGTCGAGCGAGCAGCGCCGCTACGCCAAGGTGATCAACTTCGGCCTGATCTACGGCATGGGCGCGTTCGGCCTAGCGACCAACCTCGGCATCGAAACCAAGGCCGCGCGCGACTACATCGAACGCTACTTCGCGCGCTTCGCCGGTGTGCGCCGCTACATGGACGGCACGCGCTCGAGCGCGCGCGAGCGCGGCTACGTCGAGACGGTGTTCGGCCGCCGGCTGTGGCTGCCCGAAATCAACTCGGGCAACGGGCCGCGCCGCGCCGGCTCGGAGCGTCAGGCGATCAACGCGCCGATGCAGGGCACCGCGGCCGACCTGATCAAGATGGCGATGATCGCGGTGCAGCGCGCGCTCGACGCCGAGCAGCGCGCGACGAAGATGGTGCTGCAGGTCCACGACGAACTCGTGTTCGAAGTGCCCGACGCCGAACTCGACTGGGCACGGACGGCGATCCCGAGGCTGATGGCGAACGTCGCACCGCTGCGCGTGCCGTTGTTGGCCGACGTCGGCGTCGGCCGCAACTGGGACGAAGCGCATTGAATCGCCACAGCCGGGTGCGATGGCCCGCCGCTACGATTGCCGCGATGGCCCGTCGATACGACTCTCGTTGCGTGCTCGTTCGAGCTGCCGCCGTCGCGGCGCCGGTGCTGCTGTTCGCCGCATGCGCCGGCGCGCCGACGCCGCCGATCCAGGCCTTCGGCTGTTACGACCTGAACGACCGCTACCTCGCCGACATCGCGTCGCAGATCGAATGCGCTTATTACGGCTGGGACTGGCGCGACACGCCGAAGCGGCCGCGGCCGACGCGGCGTCTTTGAACCCTGGCGGCTGTCGTCCGGCGCTGACCTGTCGCGCATCGATCGCGCGGTCGTCGACCGCGCAGCGGGCGTCACCGACCGGCGCGCGGCCCGGCCGGAACGACGCCGCACACCGGCCGTGACGACGGCGGCAAAGGCGACGCGGCGCGACCGTCGTCGACGAGCGCCGGGTACGGGTTGACCGGTGTGCCGACCCACCACTGGCGCTCGGCGCCGAGGACGAAGATCGCGAAGTGCAGATGCGGCGCGTCGGGTCGCGCGTTGCCGGTGGTGCCGACGCGGCCGATCGGGTCGCCGCGGCGCACGGCGCGGCCCTCGGCGACGCCGTCGGCGTAGCCCTCGAGGTGGGCGTAGTAGTACGCGAGGCGCCCGCTGCAGTCGAACTGGTAGACCGTCAAGCCGCCGCGCTGGCTCGTGAACAGCTTGACGATCGTGCCGTCGTCGACCGCGACCACCGGCGTCCCCGACGGCGCGGCGATGTCGATCGCGTCGTGCGACCCGGTGCCGCGCGTCGCGGTGTAGGTGTCGACGAGCTGGTGGCGCGCGATGCCGACGACCGGGACGCGCAGTGGCGGGATCGGCGGCTTCGCGGCACCCACAGCGGCGGCGTTCGCTCCCTTCGCTTCGTTGGCTGCGGACTTGTCGGCCGCGCCGTGTTCGGCGGCCGAAGCCCGCCGCATCGCCGACGCCGCTGCACCGGTGGCCACTGCGGCGGCGCGCGCTCCGGCGGGACGTGCCGCGTCGCCGTCGGTGGCCGCCGCATCGCGATCTGCGCAGCCGATTGCCGCCGCGGCAGCGGCCCCGGCGACGGCGGCGCGCCAGTTCACCATCGTCAGCGCTCGACCTCGACCGGCACGCCGGCCTGCACCAGCACCGACAGCCGCTTGACGTCCCAGTTCGACAGGTGGATGCAGCCATTGGTCTCGCCGCGGCCGAGGCGCTCGGGCTGCGGCGTGCCGTGGATGCCCCAGTGCGGCTTGCTCAGCCCGAGCCACAGGCTGCCGACCGGGTTGTTCGGCCCGGGCTTCATCTCGGTCTTGCGGCTGCCGGGAGGCGCCGACTTCAGCAGCGCCGGGTCGAACGTGAACGACGGGTTCTCGACCTCGTTGACGATCTTCATCGTGCCGATCGGCAGCGGGTCGCGCGGCCCGCCGATGCTGATCGGGAATGCCGCCAGCGCGCGGCCTTCGGCGTCGACCGCGGTCAGCAGCCGCTGCGTCTTCGCCACGCGCACCGCCACGGCCCGCGCGCCGTCGGCATGCGGCCGCGACTCGACGTTGGCGACGAGCAGCTGCGCACCGGGTTCGAGCCGGCCGTTCGGGTTCAGCTCGCGCAGCCGCCGCGGGCTCATGTGGAAGCGCTCGCCGATCGCCTCGATCGCCGATTCGTAGCCGAGCGCCGGCAGCTTGGCGCGTTCCATCGGGTCGTCGGGCAATTCGGCGAACGGCCCGCGCAAGTCGGCTTCGGCCAGCGTCACGGCGACCAGCGCCGGCACCTGCGCCGCGCCGAGCGCTTCCCACGTCGCGGCATCGACGCGGCCGGTGGCCGGCAGACCGGCGCGCCGTTGGAACGCGACCACCGCGTGGCGCACGTTGCGCCCCCAGCGGCCGTCGATCTCGCCCGGCGAAAACCACGCACGGTCGAGCAGCACCTGCAAACGCGTGACCGCGTCGCCGCGCGCGCCGTCGCGCAGCACCGGCAGCGATGCCGCGGCGGCCGGCTCGGTCAGCGGCGGCGACGCGGTGGTCGCCGCCGCAGCGAGTGGCAGCGCTGCGGCGGCGATCAGCGCCAGCGCGGCGCGGCGTGCGGCGCCGCGGATTCTTCGGAACCCCGTCGCGGGGGCCGCGGCCGCGTCGATGCGTGCTTTCATCGTCTGTCTTCTCTTCCCGGTCGTGGCCGCGCCAAGGCGGCGGTGCGGCAGTGTCGGCGCGGTGCGCGCGATGGGTCGCGCGACGCCGGCGCATCGCGCTGTAGGAAAGCGTCAGCAGCGGCTGGCGCGCGCGGCTGGGTGGCGCGGCACCGGCGGACGGCGGCGGGGCGGCGCGCCGCCGTGAGCGTGGCGTTGGGCGGCGCGACGCTCGACCCGCGGCGCTACGATCCCGGCGATGACGAGCTACGCGCTGCGGCCGGCGACGGTCGACGACGTGCCGGCGATCGTCGGCCTGATCGGCGAACTGGCGGCATTCGAGCGGCTCGAGCACCTGGTCGAGGTCACGCCGCAGCGGCTGGCGCAGCACTTGTTCGGCGCGCGTCCCGCGGCCGAGGCGTGGGTCGCGACGCTCGTCCGGCCTGACGGCGGCGCCGACGCCGCCACCGGGACCGCCGTCGCCGACGCCGCCACCGGGACCGTCGTCGCTGACGCCGCCACCGGGCCCGCCGTCGCCGACGCCGCCACCGCGACCGCCGTCGCTGACGCCGCCACCGCGACCGTCGTCGCGTTCGCGCTCGCCTTCACCAACTTCTCGACCTTCCTCGGCCGCCCCGGTCCGTACCTCGAAGACCTGTACGTGCAGCCGGCGCACCGCGGCGCCGGCATCGGCCGCGCGCTGCTCGTGCGCCTCGCGCAACTGGCCGTCGAGCGCGGCTGCGGCCGCTTCGAGTGGAGCGTGCTCGACTGGAACGCCGGCGCGATCGCGTTCTACGAGCGGATGGGCGCGACGGTGCTGCCCGATTGGCGCATCTGCCGCGTCACCGGCGACGCGTGGGTCGCTCTCGGCGAGCGATCGCGATGACCGCCCGCGGCGACGCCGCACCGCGCGACGCGGGCGACCGCTGGGCGGCGATGCACGCGTCGTTCCGCTGGCACGTGCCGGCCGACTTCGACATCGCGACCGCGTGTTGCACACGCTGGGCCGCGGCCGACGACGGCGCGCGGCGCGTCGCGATCGTCACCGACGACGGCGACGGCGGTGTCATGCCGACGACCTACGCCGAGCTCCACGCCCGGGCCGACGGCCTGGCGCACGCGCTGACACGGCTGGGCGTCGGCCGCGGCGACCGCGTCGCGCTGCTGCTGCCGCAACGCGTCGAGACCGCGGTTGCGCACATCGCGGTCTACCGCGTCGGCGCGATTGCGATGCCGCTGGCACTGCTGTTCGGCCGCGACGCGTTGGCGATGCGGCTCGCCGACAGCGGCGCGGTGCTCGCCGTCGCCGACGCGGCGGCGCTGTCGGCGCTGGCCGACGCGCAGCGCGACGCACCGGCGCTGGGCACCGTGGTCGTCGTCGGCGACGGCGGGATCGGCGGAAACGGCGAAGATGGTGCAGACGGCGAACACGCGGCATTCGCCGACCGCTGCCGAATCGTCGCGTGGCACGACGCGCTCGCGGGGGCGCCGGCTGCGCCGTACGCCGCGGCGAAGGTCGGTGCCGAAGACCCGGCGGTGCTGATCTACACCAGCGGCACGACCGGCCCGCCGAAGGGTGCGCTGATCGCCCACCGCGGCCTGATCGGCAACCTCAGCGGCTTCGTCTGCAGCCAGAACGGTTTTGTCGCGGCACGCGAGCCCGCTCAGACGCTCAGGCCCCTTTCCCTGGGAAAAGGGGAGCGGGGAAAGGGGGGCCACCGGACTGCCAAAGGCGACCAAAACACGCTCCGCGTGTTCTGGTCCCCCGCCGACTGGGCGTGGACCGGCGGCTTGCTGGACGCGCTGCTGCCGACGCTGTACTTCGGCCAGACGATCGTCGCCAGCCGCGCGCGCTTCGACGCGGCCGCGGCCTTCGCGCTGCTGCAACGCCACCGCGTGACGCACACCTTCCTGTTTCCGACCGCGCTGAAGGCGATGATGAAAGCGGTGCCGCGGCCGCGCGACGGCTACGAGCTGCAGCTGCAAGCGGTGATGAGCGCCGGCGAACCGGTGGGCACCGCGGTGTTCGACTGGTGCCGCGACGCGCTCGGCGTCACCGTCAACGAGATGTTCGGCCAGACCGAGATCAACTACATCGTCGGCAACTGCACCGGCGGGCTGTTCGACGCCACCGGCGGGCGCGTCGCCGGCTGGCCGGCGCGCCCGGGCAGCATGGGCCGGCCGTACCCGGGGCACCGCGTCGCGGTGATCGACGACGCGGGCGACGTTTGTCCACCGGGCGTCGCCGGCGACGTCGCGGTGCACCGCCGCGACGTCCACGGCGACCGCGACCCGGTGTTCTTCATCGGCTACTGGCGCAACGCCGACGCCACCGCGGCCAAGTTCACCGCCGACCCCGACGACAGCTGGTGCCGCACCGGCGACACCGCGGTCGTCGACGCCGACGGCTACTTTTGGTACCAGGGCCGCAGCGACGACGTGTTCAAGGTCGCCGGCTACCGCGTCGGCCCGAGCGAGATCGAGAACTGCCTCGTCGCGCACGCCGCGGTGGCCAACGCCGCGGTCGTGCCCAAGCCCGACCGCGACCGCGGCGCACTGGTCAAGGCCTACGTCGTGCTGGCCGACGGCCACGTCGGCGACGCCGCGCTGGTCGCCGAGTTGCAGCACCACGTGCGGTCGCGACTCGCGCCGTACGAGTATCCGAAGGAGATCGAATTCGTCGACGCGCTGCCGATGACGACGACCGGCAAGGTGCGGCGCAACGAGCTGCGCGAGCGCGAGCGCCGTCGCGCCGCCGCCGAAGGCCGCGGCTGACGCGCGCGATCGACCGACGACCGGTTCGGCGTTCGGCAGCATCGGCGACCGGTCGCGGTCGACGGCGACGCATCCCAGGCCGCGCAGCGCTGCGGCACACTCGTGCCGCTCCGTCGTCGCCTTCGCACCCTCGCCATGCCCGACCTGACCCCCGTCGCCCTCGGCCGCTCCGACCTGCGCGTCAGCCCGATCTGCCTGGGCACGATGGTCTTCGGCGAGCAGGTGGCCGAGGCCGACGCGCACGCGATCCTCGACCGCGCGCTCGACCTCGGCGTCGACTTCGTCGACACCGCCGAGATGTATTCGCTGCCGACGCGCCGCGAGACCTACGGCGCGACCGAGACGATCATCGGCAACTGGTTCGCGTCGCGCCCCGGCGTGCGGTCGCGCGTCACGCTGGCGACGAAGATCGCCGGCCCGTCGCGCGGCATGGACTGGATCCGCGACGGCAGCCACGACCTGCGCCCGGCCGACTTCGTCGCGGCGTGCGACGCGAGCTTGCAGCGGCTGCGCACCGACGTCGTCGACCTCTACCAGATCCACTGGCCGAACCGCAACGCGCCGAGCTTCGGCGCGCTCTCCTTCGACCCGACGAAGGAACGCGAACAGACGTCGATCCACGCCCAGCTGCAGGCGCTCGACGGGCTGATCCGCGCCGGCAAGGTGCGCCACGTCGGCCTGAGCAACGAGACGCCGTGGGGCGTGATGGAGTTCGTCCGCGTCGCGGAGCAGCACGGCCTGCCGCGGGTGGTGTCGGTGCAGAACCCGTACAGCCTGCTGAACCGCTGCGTCGACAACGGCTTGGACGAAGTGCTGTTCCGCAGCGGCATCGGGCTGCTCGCGTATTCGCCGCTCGCGTTCGGCACGCTGACCGGAAAGTACGACGCGACCGGTCTCGACGACACGCACCCCGAGCTCGGGCGGCTGGCGCGCTACCCCAGCATGCGCAAGCAGCGCTGGGCGCGGCCGATGTCGCTCGAAGCGGCGCGCGAATACAACGCGCTGGCACGCAGCCGCGGCCTGACGCCGGTGCAGATGGCGCTAACGTTCTGCTACCGCAACTGGCGCGTTGCCAGCACGATCGTCGGCGTGTCGAGCGTCGCGCAGCTCGACGAGAACGTCGCCGCTTGGACCACGCCGCTCGACGCCGAGCTGCTCGCGGCGATCGACGCGATCCGCTGGCGGCTGCGCGACCCGGCGCAGTAGTCGCAGCGACTCGCGCGCCGCGATCGGCGCCGACGGCGACCCCGCGCCGACCGCGCGGACCGCGTCGGCACGGCGCCGCGACAATCGGCGCTTTCGTGATCCCGTGCGCCGCCTTTCGCGCCGCCTTTGACCCGATGGCCCACCTCATCGTCCACGGCGGTACGCCGCTCTCCGGCCGCATCGTGCCGTCGGCCAACAAGAACGCGGTGCTGCCGATCCTGTGCGCCACGCTGCTCACGCGGGCGCCGGTGCGTCTCGAAGGCATCCCCGAGATCACCGACGTGCGCAAGATCGTCGACATCTTCCGCGACCTCGGCAGCACAGTCGCCGTCGATTACGACCGCGGCACGCTCGACGTGCACCATGCCGAGACGCACTTCGACGCGGCGCGCCACCACCTGCCCGAGGAGATGCGGTCGAGCATCATGCTCGTGCCGCCGCTGCTGGC
>CBDUBX010000024.1:0-17362 GCA_965365495.1 uncultured Burkholderiales bacterium | reverse complement strand
CGCCGCGGATCATCGCGAAGCTGTCGTGGCTGCCGAAGATGCTGCTGCCCGGCAGCGTCGTCACCGTCTGCTTGCCGGCATTGATCAGGTCGGCGTCGACCTCGTCCTCGGTCGGGAACGGGCCGATGCCGAGCATGCCGTTCTCGCTTTGCAGCCAGACCTCGATCGTGTCGGGGACGAAATTCGCGACCAGCGTCGGCAAGCCGATGCCGAGGTTCACGTAGTAGCCGTCCTGCAGTTCCTGCGCGGCGCGCGCCGCCATCTCGTCATGGGTCCAGGCCATCGGTGTTCTCCGTAACGTCAGCGGGCGGTCAGGCGGCGGTCTTCTCACGCGTCGTGCGCTTCTCGATGCGCTTCTCGGGCGCCGCGTTGACGACGATCCGGTCGACGTAGATGCCGGCGAGGTGCACCGAATCGGGGTCGATCGAGCCGACCGGGACGATCTCCTCGACCTCGACGACGGTGGTCTTCCCGGCCATCGCCGCCGCCGGGTTGAAATTCCGCGCGGTCAGGCGAAACAGCAGGTTGCCCGACGCATCGGCCTTCCATGCCTTGACGAGCGACACCTCGGGCAGCAGCGCGCGCTCCATCACGTACGCGTGGCCGTCGAACTCGCGCACTTCCTTGCCTTCGGCGACGAGCGTGCCGACGCCGGTGCGCGTGAAAAACGCCGGGATGCCGGCGCCACCGGCGCGCAACCGTTCGGCGAGCGTGCCCTGCGGCGTGAACTCGAGCTCGAGCTCGCCGGCGAGGTACTGGCGCTCGAACTCCTTGTTCTCGCCGACGTAGCTGCTGATCATCTTTCGGATCTGCCGCGTTTCGAGCAGCTTGCCGAGGCCGAAGCCGTCGACGCCGGCGTTGTTCGAGATCACCGTCAGGTCCTTCACGCCGCTGTCGCGCAGCGCGTCGATCAGCGCTTCGGGAATGCCGCACAGGCCGAAGCCGCCGACCGCGAGCAGCTGGCCGTCGTGGACCAGGCCGGCCAGCGCCTGCGCGGCGTTCGGATAGATCTTGTTCATCGCAGCACGATCTCCGGGCAAGAAAAGGAAGCGTCGCGCCGTATGCGCGTGGGGCAACGGCGGATTGTCACCGATGGCCGCGGCGCTGCGGCTGCTGCGCGACCGCGCTTTAGCATGCGCCGCCGCTGTCCGCGGTGCACGAGGCCGCCGCGATGAGCGCAGCGACTCCCGAACCACCCTTCGACGTCGCGCAGCTGCACGACGTGCTGCGCGACGTCCTCGCGCCGTGGGTGCGCGAGCTCGACCTGCGCGTCGTCACCGCCGAGCCCGGCGTCGTGACGCTGGCGCTGCCGGTGGCGCCGCGCCACGTCCACGCCGGCGGCGTGCTCTGCGGCCAGACGCTGATGGCCGCGTGCGACACCGCGATGGTGCTCGCGGTGACGTCGCGACTCGGCGCGTTCCGGCCGATGACGACCGTGCAGCTGCAGACGAGCTTCCTGCGCCCCGTGCCCGGCGACGCCGGCGACGTGCGCGTCGTCGCCCGCGTGCTGCGCCTCGGGCGCACGCTGGCCTTCGGCGACATCCAGGCGACGACCGCCGACGGCGCGCTGGCGGCGCACGCGACGACGACCTACGCGCTGCTGTGACCGTGCGCCGTTCGCCAGCCACGTGGGAACATCGGACCGTCTGTCCCGAACCTCATCGAATGCCCACCCGATGCGCATCGCCACTTACAACATCAACGGCATCAACGCGCGGCAGCCGGTGCTGCTGCGCTGGCTCGAGCAGACGCGTCCCGACGTCGCGTGCCTGCAGGAGCTGAAGTCGCCGCAGGAGCGGTTTCCGCAAGACGCGCTGCGCGAACTCGGCTACGAGGCGATCTGGCATGGCCAGAAGAGCTGGAACGGCGTCGCGATCCTGACGCGCGGCGCCGCGGCCGTCGAAACCCAACGCGGTCTTGCCGGCGACCCCGACGACGTGCACAGCCGCTACCTCGAAGCCGACGTCGGCGGCCTCACCGTCGTCTGCCTGTACCTGCCCAACGGCAACCCCGCGCCGGGGCCGAAGTTCGACTACAAGCTGCGCTGGCTCGAGCGCTTCATCGCTCGCGCCGCCGAGCTGATGGCCGGCGGCCGCCCGGTCGTTCTGGCCGGCGACTTCAACGTGATCCCGACCGGTCGCGACGTCTACAAGCCCGAGCGCTGGGTCGACGACGCGCTGTTCCGCGAAGAGACGCGCGCCGCCTACGGCCGTCTGCTCGCACAGGGCTGGACCGACGCGCTGCGCACGCTGCACCCCGACGCGACGATCTACACGTTCTGGGACTACTTCCGCAACGCCTACCAGCGCAATGCCGGGCTGCGCATCGACCACCTGCTGCTGAGCCCGGCGCTGGCGCCGCGGCTGCGCGCGGCGGCGGTCGACAGCGACGTCCGCGGCTGGGAGAAGTCGAGCGACCACGCGCCGGTGTGGATCGAGGTCGATTGACGTTCGCTCGGTCGACGCCGCGGTGCGTCGCGCGGGCAGAAAAAAGCCGGCCTCGGGGCCGGCTTTCATCCGATGCAAGTGGTGCCGATGGACGGACTCGAACTGTCGACCTTCGCATTACGAATGCGCTGCTCTACCAACTGAGCTACACCGGCGGCTTTCGCTTGCGCGACTCGAGGCTTGCGGCCCCGAGCAGCCGGCGATTCTAGCAGCGGCGCCCTCGGCCACTGCCGCTGTCGGCGCGGACCGTCGACAATGCCGCCGATGCTCACCGTGCCCCCTTTTCTCGACCCCGCGCTGCGCCGGCGCTGGCGCGCCGTGCTCGTCGCGTTGCTCGCCGCGTCGACGTGGTTCGCGTTCGCGCCGCACCCGCCGGGCGTGCCGATCGCCCACGGCGACAAGGTCGAGCACGTCGTCGGCTTCGCGGTGCTCGCCGCTGCGGCCGCGCTGTCGCTGCGCGCCGGCCGCCGATCGACCGTTGCCGTCGCGGTCGGGCTCGCCGCTTACGGCGCGTTCATCGAAGTCGTGCAATCGTGGCTGCCGACGCGTTGGGGCGATGTCGGCGATTTCGCCGCCGACGTCGTCGGCATCGCGCTCGGCGTCGCGGCGATCGCCGCGCTGCGCCGGCGTTACCGCCGCGACGCTTGGACTTGACGCGGCGTCGAAGGCGCGAACGCTGCGGCCGCGGCGATCCAGCTCACGAACGTGACGCGCGCCCCGGAGACGGTGCGCCCCAGGCGCCGCGCGGACACGAGGCGCTACCCGCTGCGCCGCGTGACCAAGGCCGCTGCGCCGCGCAACTACGGCCGCGGCGCGGCGTGCCCGACCGGCAGCCCGGCGACGATCGCGCGGCCGCGCATCGTGTACGAGCGGCCGCGGAACACCGCCACGGTCTCGTCGCGCTGGTTGCGCACCGCGACGTCGTAGACGCCGGTGCGCCCCGAGCGGCTCGACTCGGTGGCGCTGGCGGTGAGCACGTCGCCGCGGTGCGCGGCGGCGACGAGGTTGACGTCGAACCCCGACGCCACCGTCAGTTCGTTGTAGGCGTTGCAGGCGAACGCGAATGCGCTGTCGGCCAGCGCCGTGACGAGCCCGCCGTGGCAGATGTCGTGGCCGTTGAGCATGTCTTCGCGCACCGTCATCCGCAGCACCGCGCGGCCCGGGCCGACGTCGAGCACTTCGATGCCGAGCGCGCGGCTGGCGCGGTCGTCGGCTTCCATCGCCTCGCGCACCGCTTCGGCAATGCGCTGTGCGTCGGGGATCGGGGTGTGCGGCATCGTCAGCGGTCGCGGAACACCGGCGCGCGTTTCGCACGGAACGCGGCGACGCCTTCGGCGTGGTCGCCGGCGCGCGCCAACGCGTCTTGCGCCTGCGCTTCGAGCGCCAGTGCGGCGGCGTAGTCGACGCCGGCGGCGGCGTCGAACGCACGCCGCGTTTCGGCAAGCGCGCGGCTGGGCAGCGCCGCGAGGCGTTGTGCCCACGCCAGCGCGGTGGTCGTCAGTTCGGGGTCGTCGACGCACTGCCAGATCAGGCCGATGCGTTCGGCGTCCGCCGCCGGCAGCTTGTCGCCGGTCAGCGCCAGCGCCAGCGCGCGGGCGCGGCCGACGGTCCGCGGCAGCAGCCACGTGCCGCCGCAGTCGGGCACGAGGCCGATCTTCGAGAACGCCTGGATGAAGGACGCGCTGCGCGCCGCGACGACGACGTCGCAGCCGATCGCGAAGTTCGCACCGGCACCGGCGGCCACACCGTTGACCGCGGCGACGACCGGCACCGGCATCGACCGCACGCGCAGCGCCAACGGACGGTAGCAGCGGTCGACGACGCCGCCGACGTCGGCGCCCGACGCCATCGCCGGGTCGTTCAGGTCCTGGCCGGCGCAGAAGCCGCGGCCGGCGCCGGTGACGACGACCGCGCGCACGGCGTCGTCGGCGGCTGCGGCGTCGAGCGCGGCCAGCAGCTCGGTGTGCATCGCGACGGTAAATGCGTTGAGCTGCGCCGGACGGTTCAACGTCAGCACACGCACCCGGTCGCGGTCGTCGACGAGAACAGTGGGCTCGGTCATGCGGATGCGCAGTCGGGTGCCTGGCAGCGGAGAAGCGGCGACAGTCTGGGTGGCGACGCCACGACAGCCGCATCGACTTCGGCTGCGCAGCCCACCGCGGCCGCGCGATTGTGCCGCCGCGATGCACCGCGACGATCGGGTCGACCCCTTGCGCGCCGCCGCAAAAAAATCGCCGGCACAGAGCGGTGCTCGGCGCCGGCGGCTGGGGTGTCGGTACTTCAGGCGCCGGGTACGGGTTCCGGTGCTCCGCCCAGTGGTGCGGTCGGTTGTCGCCTGCAGTGGCCGCAGTATCGCGCCGCCGTGTGTCGCCCAGAAGACCGACGAACGCTGGTTTTCCCGCGTTGTTTCGCCTCAAGCCGCGCGGGTGTGAATTTGTCCACCGCCGGCCACCGATTCGAGATAACCCAGCAGCGTGCGCAGCGCCTGTGCCTCGCCGCCGACCGGCCGGCCGGGGCGCGGCAGGTCGTTCCACGCATACAGGTCGACGTGCAGCCACGGCAGCGCCGCCGGAACGAAGTCCTGCAGGAACAGCGCCGCGTGGATCGCGCCGGCCATCGGCCCGCGGCCGGTGTTGACGATGTCGGCGATGTCGCTTTCGATGCCGCGGTGGTAGCCGTCCCACAACGGCAGGTGCCACAGCGGGTCGCCGATCGCGAGACCCCGGTCGACCAGCGTGCGTGCGAGCGCCGTGTCGCGGCAGAACAGCGCCGGCAGCTGCGGCCCGAGCGCGACCCGAGCCGCGCCGGTCAGCGTCGCGAGGTCGACGATCAGCGCCGGGTTCGACTCGGCGGCGTAGGCCAGCGCATCGGCGAGGACGACGCGGCCTTCGGCGTCGGTGTTGCCAATCTCGATGTGGACGCCGCTGCGCGTCTTGAACACGTCGCCCGGGCGAAACGCGTTGCCGGCGATCGCGTTGTCGACCGCCGGGATCAGCAGCTGCAGCCGCAGCCGCAGCCCGAGCGCGATCACCACCTGCGCCAGGCCGATCGCGTTGGCCGCGCCGCCCATGTCCTTCTTCATCAGGCGCATCCCTTCGGCGCCCTTGATGTCGAGGCCGCCGCTGTCGAAGCACACGCCCTTGCCGACGATCGCCACGCGCGGGTCGCCGTCGCGGCCCCAGTTCAGCTCGATCAGCCGTGGCGCGCGCGTCGACGCGCGGCCAACCGCGTGGATCGACGGGAAGTTCGCGCGCAGCAGCGCGTCGCCGACGGTCTCGTCGAACGCCGCGCCGCTTTCGCGCGCCACGAGCCGCACCGCCTGCGCGAGCTCGGCCGGCCCCAGGTGCTCGGACGGCGTGTTGACGAGGTCGCGCGTGCCGGCGATCGCCGTCGCGACGACGAGCGCGCGCCGCGTCGCGTCGTCGGGCGCGAGTTGCAGCGTCGCCGCGGCGCGGCGCCGCGGCTTGTACAGGTCGAACTGGTAGCTGCCGAGCTCCCACGACAGTGCGCCGCCGGCACGGTCGACCGTTGCGCCGGCGTCGCCGAGGCGGTAGGTGCCGGGCGGCAGCGCCGGCGGCAGCGCGGCCAACGCCCACGGGTCGTCGCCCGACCGCACGCCGGCCCACACCGCCTCGACACCGCCGTCGGGCGCCGGCAGCAGCGCGTGCGTGTCGGGAGCGCCGTCGAACCCGGTGCTGCGCAGCCAGCGCTGCACCGGCGGCGGCAGGTGGGCGGTGTGGGCCGCGAAGTCGGCGCGCGTCGTCGCGCAGACCGGCACCGTCCCGCTGCCGGGTGCGACGTGCTCGACGCTCATGCCGCGGTCGACGCGTCGTTGGCCGCGGCCGCGGCGGCCGGCGCCGGCGGCCGCTGCACGTGGCGTTCGACCAGGCGTCCCATGTTGCCGAGCGACGCCCAATGCAGGTGGACGAGGCCGAGCACGCCGTTGCGGTGCAGCTCGACGACGACGTCGTCGGCCAGCGCGGTCATCTTCTGGTCGTCGACGGTCAGAAAGCCGTCGACCGAATGGCGCCGGCCATCGGCCAGCGTCGCGTCGAACCGCATTTCGCGCAGCACGCCGAGGTCGCGCAACCTCCGGCCGACGGCTCGCGTGCGCTGGATCTCGGCTTCGAACGATTCGAGCTGCTTCTGCACTGCGGTCATCGTCTCGGTCGGCTGGCCGTCGGCGTCGAACAGTCGCTGGCCGTCGGCCGCGCCGACGCCGGCATACGCCATGTCGACGCAGACCGCGTAGCGCGTGTCGTCGACGCGCGCGATCGCGAACGGGTACAGCCGCAACAGCGTCGGAACATAGCGGCCGAGCCAGCGCGCGCCGTCGAGGCACAGGTTGGTCTCGTTCGTCAGCCCGAGCACGGCGATCGGCGCGATCGCGTCGCCGCCGTCGTCTTCGGTGCCGGCGCGGACGAAGACGATCGGCAGCTCGCGGCCGGTGTCGGCGAACTCGGCGGCGGCGACGAACACCGCGTTCAACCGCGACGCGACCGACCAATCGGTGACCGGCAGGCGCACGGTCGTGTCGCGGTGGCGGCGGCTGTCGAGCGCGGTCGGCTCGCGGTGCAGTTGCGGGTTGATCACTCGGTCTCTCCGGGGGGGACGGTCTCGGCGCGGCGCACCAGCACCTTGTCGACGCGCTTGCCATCGAGGTCGACGACCTCGAAGCGCCAGCCCTGCCATTCGACGGCGTCGGTGGTGCGCGGCAGCCGGCCGAGCAGCAGCATGATCATGCCAGCCAGCGTGTTGTAGCGACCCCGGTCCTCTTCGGGCAGCTCCTTCAGGTCGAGCCGGTCTTTCAGCTCGGGCACCGGGATCAGCCCGTCGAGCAGCCAGCTGCCGTCGTCGCGCGGCACCGCCCACGCCTCCTCGTCGGCGGCCGGGCCGAACTCGCCGGCGATCGCCTCGAGGATGTCGCGCTCGCTGATCACGCCCTGCACCGCGCCGTACTCGTCGACGACGAAGACGAGGTCGGTGGCCGACGCGCGGAAGTGCTCGAGCAGCTCCATTCCCGACAGCGTCTCGGGGACGAACACCGCCGGTTCGGTGTGGTCCGACACCACCAGCGGCTCGCCGCGGGCCAGTGGGGCGAGCAGCGTCGCCGCGTTGAGCACGCCGCGCACGTCGTCGAGCGAACCGCGGCACACCGGGTAGCGCGTATGACCGCTGTCGGCGACGCACTTCAGCACCACGTCCAGCGGGTCGGCTTCGTCGATCCAGACGATCTCGGCTCGCGGAATCATCATCGAGCCGATCTGCCGGTCGTCGAGGCGGAACACGTTGCGCACCATCTGGTGCTCGTGCGCCTCGATGACGCCGGCGTCGAGCCCTTCCTCCAGGCTCGCGGCGATCTCCTCCTCGGTGACCGCGCGCGACTGCCCGGGTCGGATGCCGAGCAGCCGCAGCGTCGCCTCGGTGGCCAGGCTCAACGCGGCGACGAGCGGCCTTGCCGCGGTCGACAGCCAGTTCATCGGCCGCGACACGATGCGCGCGACGAGCTCGGGGTACATCTGCCCGAGGCGCTTGGGCACCAGCTCGCCGAAGACGATCGTCAGCATCGTGATCATCACGACGACGAGGCCGGTCGCGACGACCGTCGCGGCGCCGTGTTCGAGGCCGCTGGCGCGTTCGAGGAGGCGCGCCAGCGGCGCGCTGAAGGCGGCGTCGCCGACGATGCCGTTGAGCACGCCGATCGACGTGATGCCGATCTGCACCGTCGACAGGAAGCGCGTCGGGTGCTCGTGCAGCGCCATCGCGGCTTCGGCGCCGGGCTCGCGGCCCTCGACCATCACCTGCAGCCGCGCCTTGCGCGCCGCCGTCAGCGCCATTTCCGACATCGCGAACACGCCGTTCAAGGCGATCAGCAGAACGACGACCGTGGCTTCCATGCGCTCCGCGCGACGCGGCGGATGCTCCGACGAGGGACGGGCAGCGTAGCAGAATCGCCTCGATGATCCACCTCGTCGGCGATCTGCAGGGCTGCGACGACGCGCTCGAGCGGCTGCTGGCGGAGATCGCCTACTCGCCGTCGCGCGACCGTCTCGTCGTCCTCGGCGACCTCGTCAACCGCGGCCCGGGGTCGCTTGCGGTGCTGCAGCGCCTGGCGTCGTTCGGCGCGTCGGCGGCGTGCCTGCTCGGTAATCACGACCTGCACCTGCTGGCGGTGGCGCTCGGCGCGCAGCCGCTGCGCCGCGGCGACACCTTCGGCGACGTGCTCGCCGACCCGCGGCGCGACGTCTGGCTCGACTGGCTGCGCGCGCAGCCGCTGGCGCTGCACGAGCAGGGCTGGCTGTGCGTCCACGCCGGCGTCGCGCCGCAGTGGGACACCGCGCAGACGCTGGCGCTCGCCGCCGACGTGTCGGCGCTGCTCGCCGGCGACGACGGCGCGGCGTTCCTGCGCACGATGTACGGCGACGAACCGCGGATCTGGCGCGACGACCTCGACGGCGTCGACCGCGCGCGCTTCGTCGTCAACGCGCTGACGCGGATCCGCTATTGCCGCCCCGACGGGTGGCTCGACTTCGACGCCAAGGACGACCCCGCCGACGCGCCGCCGGGGCTCGTGCCGTGGTTTCGCGTCGCAGGTCGGCGCACCGCGGGAGAGCCGGTGGCGTTCGGCCACTGGAGCACGCTCGGGCTGATCGACACGCCGACGCTGCTGGCCCTCGACACCGGCTGCGTCTGGGGCGGCGCGCTGACCGCGGTGCGAGTCGATGAGGGCCGGCGCGACGTCGTCCAGGTCGCGTGCGCGCAGGCGCGCCGGCCGGGTTCGTAGAGAATCGCCGCGCACGGCGTGCGGCGCGGGCTGCGGCCCGAAACGAGGTGGGTTGGCCGAGCGGTCGATGGCACTGGTCTTGAAAACCAGCAAGGGGGAAGCCCCTTCCAGGGTTCGAATCCCTGACCCACCGCCGGCGGCCGGCGCTGCCGCACCGGCCGTGACACCGGCCTCGGTCGGGATGATCACGATCCGCCGCGCGCGACCGCACGACGCGGGTGCCATCTGGGCCGTGCTCGAGCCGACGATCCGCGCCGGCAAGACCTACGCGCTCGACCGCGACCTGACCGAAGCCGCCGCGCTGCGCTACTGGCGGCGCGTCGGCAACGAGGTCCACGTCGCCGAGGTCGACGCCACGATCGTCGGCACCTACTACCTGCGCGCCAACCAGGCGGGCGGCGGCGCGCACGTTGCGAACTGCGGCTACGTCACCGCACCGCAGGCCGCCGGCCGCGGCGTCGGCCGGAGGATGGCGCTGCACTCGTTGGATGCCGCGCGCCGCCGCGGCTTTCGCGCGATGCAGTTCAACTTCGTCGTCGCGAGCAACGACCGCGCGGTCGCGCTGTGGCGCTCGCTCGGGTTTCGCGTCGTCGGCCGGCTGCCGGGCGCGTTCGCGCACCCGACGATCGGTCTCGTCGACGCGCTGGTGATGTTCAGGCGGCTGTAGCGGGTGCCGGCGACTCGCGGGCGCCGGCGGCAGCAGCGGTCTCGCAGCGAATCCGAGGCCGCCGCTGCAGCGGCAGAAAAAGCGCGCCAGGGGCCGCACTTTGCGGCGCGGCCCCCGGCGGCACGGCGTCGCGCGGCGTCAGCGGAAGGTCTGGGTCACGTCCGCGGGCACCACGATCTGGCTCGACGGCGTCAGCGAGATCGTCACCTGCCTGCCCGGCACGACCGTGGCGAGGATTGCCTGCGCCTCGGCCAGCGAGTCGAGCCGCACCGTGCGCAGGTACTCGGTCGTCGTCGCGTGCACCGACTCGATCGGACCGCCGCGGTAGGTGATCGTCGCGTCGAGCCCCGGGCTGTACTGCTCGAAGCCCTCGGGCAGGAAGCCCTGGTAGGCGTCGTCGACGTCGATCGCCACCTGGACGTAGAAGCCGTCGGGGTCGTTGGCGAACGAATCCGGAACCACCGCGATGCCGTCGGCCAGCAGCGGAATCGCCGGGTTCTTGTTCTGCGCGCCGACGAAGCCCTGGATGATCTTGCCGCCGTCGCGCAGCGTCGCCGTCACCGTCGACCCGTTCTCGCGTCCGGGCTTGAACGGGCCCGAGGTCTCGATGCTCTTGTAGTTCGGGTTGGCCGCGTCGCTGGTCGCGTAGGCCACGACCGAGCGCCGCTTCTCGAGCTGGTTGGCGAACTCGCTCGTGATCTCCTCGCCGCCGACGGCCGGCGCGTCGTAGACCTTGGTGTTCAGCGCGTCGAGCATCGTCAGTTGCCGGCCGGCGTTCGCCGGGTCACGGTTGTAGGCCTTCAGCGCCTGGTAGACCTCGACGATCGGGTACTGGTTGGTGTGCTGCGGCGAAACGTAGTCGACGTCGACCGTCTGCTGCAGGTAGCTGAAGCCGTGCTCGAACGACAGCCGCAGCCAGCCGCTGGTCGCCGTCGGCCGGCCCATGCTGCCGACGCCGTAGCCGCCGTGGTAGCCGAACGTGACGAACTGCCCGTCGGCCGGGTTCTTCACGCGGAACAGCATGTTCGTCGTGCCGGTGGTGTGCCCCGGCGACCAGATGATCATCATCTGGACGTTGCCGAAGTCGTACCACTGGTCGTAGACGAAGTAGTCGGTGATGCGCTCGCGCAGCTCGACTTGCGACATCGGCAGCCCGCCGGCGATGTTCCACGCGTTGCCCTGCGCGTCCTGCTGGATGCCGTCGGCCTCCTCGCGCGAAGCCCACAAGCGCATCGACTTGCCGGCGTTGTCCATCATCCGGAACTGCTCGATGAACGTGCCGTAGTGGTCGCCGTGGCCGTGGGTGAGCACGAGGTCGGTCACCGACCGCGGGTCGATGCCCAGGATCTCCATGTTCTTCCAGTACTGGTAGCCGCTGTTGGGCCAGCCGCCGTCGACCTTGATCACGCGGTCGTCGGCCGGGTCGGCGGTGCCCATGTCGGCCTTGAACAGGTAGGCTGCGACCTCGTTGTCGCCGACGTAGTACATCGTGCCGGGGACGATCTCGAACGGTTCGGTGCTGCGCGTGTAGGGCGCCGCGGTGACGCCGGTGGCGTTGATCGCGATGAAGGGCTGGCCCGAGACCGGATCGACCCCCTTGTCGGCGAGCATCGGGCTTTGCGTCGGCACGTCCCACCCCGGCTTGCCGTCGCTGGTCGATTGCGGCGTGAAGTACCAGATCGCGACCACCTGAGCGCGCTCGGCGTCGGTGTAGTTGCGGTCGAACAGGACATATGCCGCCTGGCGCTGCGTCGTGCCGTAGTGGTAGTCGGCCGTGACTGGGATCGACGCGAAGTCCGACGCCACGCTGCGCGCGTAGTCGCCGGTGTCGACGCGGTAGACCTTGGCGTTCGCCGCAACGCGGTAGGTTTCCTCGTAGCGCTTGATCGGCTCGGCGTAGGCGCGCCCGGCCTGGTCGGTGGTGACGATGCGGCCGTCGCCGAGGGTGATCGTGTCGGCGGTCTTGCCGTAGACCCAGCCCGCGGCCACCATCGCGCCGGGCTTGCCGTCGTGGGCGGTGACCTCCGGCCCGTACTTCGCGGCGTCGAACTGCGCGGCGGCCGACGTGCCTTTGCTGAGAATGACGTTGAACGTCGCCGCCGGATCGTCGGCGGTGGTGGCGCGGCCGGCGTACCCGTCGGGCAGCCAGTCGACGAGATCGCCGGGCGCGAGGCCGTCGGCGAGCGCGGCCGCCGCGTCGGCGGCCAGCGGTGCGGTGGTCACGGTCGTGGCACCGTTGGGCGACATCACCGACAGCCGCACCGACTGCCGGCCGGCGGTGTCCGCGACGAGCTCCGGTGCGGCGACCAGCAGGCCCGCGGCGCGCGATGCCGCGGCGTCGTCGTCGCCACCGCAGCTAACCACCGCCACCGACGCCAGCAGCGCCGGAAGAACCCACCACGTCTTGATGGACGAAATCGAACCCACGTCACGTCTCCTTCGATCGAGGCGGCTGCGATTCGCTGCCCGCGGTCGGGGCCGGCGAGAGCCGGGACAGGGATCCCTCCGGTCGCGCCGTTATAGGACAACTATTAACTAGTCGTCGTACAACTATCGACGTGGCCGGACCGCGTGTCAATCCACGCGGCATCGGGACTTTCCTTTAGTGGCGGGACGTCGGCGCGGTCGCGCCGTCGACCTTCGTCGTGCGACGCGCGATGCCGTTGCGGCGCCGGTCGCGGCTGTTGACGAGGTGGGTGCGCATCGCCGCGCACGCCGCGTCGGCATCGCGGCGCGCGATCGCATCGACGATCGCCTGGTGCTCGCCGTGCACGTGGCGCAGGTAGGCGGCGGCGTCTGGCGTCAGCGGCGCGCCGGGTCCCAGGCGGGCACGCGGAATCATCATCCCGCCGAGCGTCGACATCAGCTCGACGAAGTGCGGGTTGCGGGTGGCGCGCGCGATCTCGAGGTGGATCTGGAAATCGGCGCCGACGGCGTCGCGGCCGCGCTCCACCGCGTCCTGGAACGCCCGCAGCGCGTGGCGCATCGCCTGCAGGTTGGCCTCGGTGCGCCGCTGCGCCGCGAGCGCGGCGCTCTCGGTCTCGACCGCGATGCGCAGCTCCAGCACCGCCAGCACGTCGTCCAGCGTACCGAGCTGCTCGGGGGCGATGCGAAACGTGGTCGCGGCGCCGAGGCCGACGACGAAGGTGCCGACCCCGTGGCGGGTGTCGGCGAGGCCGGCGGCCTGCAGCCGCGAGATCGCTTCGCGGACGACGGTGCGGCTGACGCCGAACTCGCCCATCAGCAGCGCCTCGCTCGGCAGCTTCGCGCCGGGCTGCAGATCGCCGCTGCGGATGCGGTCGGTGACGGTGTCGACCAGGTCGCGCGCGAGGTTCTTTCGGGGCCGACGGTTCAGAACCTCGTGCATCGTCGCTCGCCGCTGTGGGGTTGCGTAACAACTTACCACAGCGCCCGCAGCGCGCGCCGTCCCCTACGGTCCGCAAACGTGCGTTCGCCGCGCGCGGCGCCACCGGCAACGCCACGCGCGTACGGCGGTTCAGGTTACCGGCGCCGGATTGAACAGCACCAGCGCGTTGTGCAGCTTCCAGCGCTCGGCCCAGGTCTGCTTGCGGCCGCTGGCGACGTCGAGCATCAGGTGGAACAGCTCCCAGCCGACGCTCTCGATCGTTGCCGCGCCGTCGACAATCCGGCCGGCGTCGACGTCCATCAGGTCGTGCCAGCGGCGTGCGAGGTCGCTGCGCGTCGCGACCTTGATCACCGGCACCGCGGCCAGCCCGTACGGCGTGCCGCGGCCGGTGGTGAAGACGTGCAGGTTCATCCCGGCGGCGAGCTGCAGCGTGCCGCAGATGAAATCGCTCGCCGGGGTCGCGGCGTAGGTCAGGCCACGGCCGCGCAGCTTCTCGCCGGGCGAGATCACGCCGCTGATCGGCGCGCTGCCCGACTTGACGATCGACCCCATCGCCTTCTCGACGATGTTCGCGAGGCCGCCCTTCTTGTTGCCTGGCGTCGTGTTGGCGCTGCGGTCGGCGCCGCCGCGGCCGAGGTAGGCGTCGTACCACGCCATCTCGCGGACGATCGCCTGCGCGACCTCGGTCGTGGCGGCACGCGATGTCAGCTGGGCGACGCCGTCGCGGACCTCGGTCGTCTCGGAGAACATCACGCTTGCGCCGGCGCGCACCAGCAGGTCGGTGCAGAAGCCGACCGCCGGGTTCGCGGTGACGCCGGAGAAGGCGTCGCTGCCGCCGCACTGCACGCCGACGACGAGCTCGCTCGCCGGCACCGTCTCGCGACGGCGCGCGTTCAGCCGTTCGAGGTGGACCTCGGCCTGGCGGACGATCGAGTCGACCATCGACGCGAAGCCGACGTGCGACTCGTCCTGCAGGACGACGACGTCGAGCGCTTCGCCGGCGCTCCGGCCGATGTCGGCGACGTTGCGCTCGTCGACGAGTGCGAAGCTGCCCGGCGGCAGCAGCCGCTCGGGCTGCAGCTTCTCGCAGCCGAGGCTCACCACCATCACCTCACCGCCGAAGTTCGGGTTCAGGCTGATGTTGCGCAGCGTGCGGATCGGGATCGGCGCGTCGGTGGCGTCGATCGCGACGCCGCAGCCGTAGCCGTGCTCGAGGGCGACGACGTCGTCGACGTTCGGAAAGCGAGGCAGCAGCTCGCTCTTGATCCGCTGCAGAGCGAACTCGGTGACGCCGGCGACGCACTGCACCGTCTGCGTGATCGCGAGGATGTTGCGCGTGCCGACCGAGCCGTCGGCGTTGCGGTAGCCCTCGAAGGTGTAGCCGGTCAGCGGCGGCTGTGCTTCGCGCTGGACCGTCGCCATCGGTAGGTTCTCGAGCTCGCGCGCACCGGGCATCTCGAGCAGCGCCTCGTGGACCCATGACCCGGCGGGAATCGCCTGCCGAGCGTGGCCGATCACGACGCCGTAGCGCCGCACCGGGGTGCCTTCGGCGATGTCGACCAGCGCCACCTTGTGCGCCTGCGGCACGCGCTCGCGCAGCACGACGCCGTCGGCGAGCGCGCTGCCGGCGGCCAGACCGCCGTCGTTGGCGACGACCGCGACGTTGTCGTCGGCATGCATCCGGATCGTCAGCGGTGGCTTCGCCGCCGGCGCCTCGACGGTCGGTCGGGTGGTCATCGTCGTCTCCTTCGCCGCGAACGGAACGCCGCGCGTCAGACGCCGGCCGCCGCGGCGCGCTTCGCACGCTTGGCGCTGTACAGCGAATAGCCGATCGAGACCGCGATCAGCGCCCACAGGAACCACGCGATCGGGCTCTTCGTGAAGAAGATCGTCAGCGTGCCGAACGCCTCGAGGCTCTTGACGAAGTAGACCTCGGCCGACTTGCCGAGGATGAAGCCGATGATGAACGGCCCGATCTCGATGCCGACCTTCGGCGCCAGCCAGCCGAAGATGCCGAACAGCAGCAGCGTCCAGACGTCGAACATGATCCCGCTGTTGATCGCGTAGGCGCCGACGACGCACATCATCAGGATCCCCGGATACAGCAGGTACTTCGGGATCAGGATCACCTTCGCGATGTGGCGGATGGCGAAGAACATCGTCACGAACATCGCCAGGTTGGCGACCAGCAGGCCGACCATCAGCACGTTCCACGTGCCCTGGTTCTCGTTGATGAACAGCGGCCCGACCTGGATGCCCTGCAGCGTGAAGGCGCCGATCAGCACCGCGGTCGTCGCGTCGCCGGGGATGCCCAGCGACAGCAGCGGGATCAGCGCACCGCCGGTCAGGCCGTTGTTGGACGACTCCGACGCCACCAGCCCCGGCGGGTGCCCGGTGCCGAACTTCTGCGGCTCCTTAGAGAAGTTCTTCGCCTGCGAGTAGGCCATCATCGACGCCGCGCTGCCGCCGACGCCGGGCAGCAGCCCGATGAACGTGCCGAGCGACGACGAGCGCAGCAGGTTCGGCAGCTGGTTGCTGAAGACGCCGAACGCGAACGGTTTGCCGCGGCCGAGGACGACGTCCTGCGCGTCCTCGTGCACCCCGCCTTCGGCTTCGGTGAGGATCACGCCCAGGCCGAACAGCCCGATCAGCACCGGCAGCAGCGAAAAGCCATTCTCGAGCCAGTACGACAGCGCCTCGGGCACGATCCGCAACTCGCCGTTGCCGCCGACCGTGTTGTCGTGTAGACGCCGATCAGGCTGATGAAGACGCCGAGCACGCCCGAGAAGATCCCCATCAGCAGCCGCTTGGACAGCGAGGCGATCACGGTCAGCGCGAACAGGATCAGCAGGAACTTCTCGATGTACGAGAACTTGATCGCCCAGTCGGCCAGCGTCGGCGCGAAGAAGTACAGCACCGCGGCGCTGAACAGGCCGCCGAACAGCGACGCGGTGATGCCGATCTTCAGCGCCCGCTCGGCCTCGCCGTTGTTCTTCATTGGGTAGCCGTCGAAGCAGGTGGCGATCGACGACGGCGTTCCCGGCAGGTTGATCAGGATGGCCGGAACGAGCCCGCCGGAGATGCCGCCGACGTACAGCCCGAGCAGCAGCGCCAGCCCGTGGTTCAGGTCGAGCGCATAGGTCATCGGCAGGCACACCGCGACCGCCATCGTCGCTGTCATGCCCGGGATCGCGCCGAAGACGATGCCGATCACGACACCGAGCACGACGAGCAGGAAGTACGTCAGGTCCAGCGCCTGGAGCATCGCGTCCATGTCGCGTTCCTTCGGCCGCCTACGGCAGCGTGATGCGGAAGACGTAGGCGAAGATCGCCCACACGAACAGCGGCGTGGCCACCGAGCTGGCGCCGATCGCCAGCCACTTGCGGCGGTCGATGTCGTGGACGAACAGCCGCGACAGCGCGACGCCGAAGACGATCGAGCACAGCAGGAAGCCGACACCGGTGTTCGGCGCCACCGCCCGCCCGACCGGCTCCATCGCCGCGAAGTAGACCGTCGTCACCACTAGGCAGCCGAGCAGCCGGCGGAGGTCGACCGGCTGGCGGCGGCGCGCGCCACCGCTGCCAGTGACCCTGGGCAGCCACTCGCGGCGGTAGACGATCAGCACCGCCACCAGCAGCACCACCAGCAGCCAGCCGACGATCGTCGGAAACAGCAGGTGCGACTGCGAGAAGTCGACCTCGACCCGCAGCAGGTCGGTGAAGGTGTCCATCGGCGATCTCCGTCGACGCGGGGAAGGAATCGCCACGCCGCGGCGGTCCGCGGGGCGGCGGCAATGGCCGAAGCGGCGGCGACGATGGCCGCGCCAACGCGCGGGGCGCGTTGACCGCCCCCCCGCGCCACGGTCCGATCAGCGGATCGCTTCGACGACCTTGCGGGTCTCGGCGACCTTTTCCTTCAGATAGGCCTCGGCCTTGGCCGCCGGCATGAAGTTCGGGATGAAGAACGACTTCTTCAGCTGCTCCTGGATCTTGCCTTCGGCATAGATCTCGGCCAGCGCCTTGTCGATCGCCGCGACGACCTCGGGCTTGATGTTCTTGTTGTAGAGGAAGAAGAACTCCTTGTCGAAGGCCCAGTT
>CBDUBX010000023.1:0-17461 GCA_965365495.1 uncultured Burkholderiales bacterium | reverse complement strand
GTCGTCGACGACGCAGACCCGCCGCGCGCCGTCGGCCAGGCCGTCGAGCGCGATCGCCGCGCCGACGTCGACGCGGTCGGCCGACCCGTCGGCGGCGAACTCCGCGGCCGCGGCCGAACGCACGACGGTCAGCCGCAGCGTCCCGCCGGCGTGGCGCACGTCGACGTCGACGCGCGTCCAGTGCGGGGGCAGGCACGGCGTGACCGTCACCGACCGCGCGTCGACGACGACGCCGCAGATCGACTCGATCGCGGCGCGCTGCAGCCACGATGCGGCGCCGGTGTACCAGCTCCAGCCGCCGCGACCGGCGTACGGCGGCTGGCTGTAGATGTCACCGGCGAGCACGTACGGCTCGAGCAGGTAGGCCGGCCCGAGCACCGCGTCGGCGCTGCGGTGCGCCGGGCTCAACGCGGTGAACGCGCGCCACGCCCACGCCGCGTCGCCGTCGCGCGCGAAAGCCATCAGCGCCCACACCGCGGCGTGGTTGTACTGTCCGCCGTTCTCGCGGATCCCGCGCGGGTACGACTGGATGTAGCCGGCGCTCGGCTGCTGCTCGGCCAGCGGCGGGTCGAGCAGCGCGATCACGCCGGCGCGTTCGTTCCACAGCAGCTCGCGCGCGCTGGCCATCGCGCGGCGCGCGCGGCCGGCGTCGCCGGCGCCGGTCAGCACCGCCCACGCTTGCGCGATCAGGTCGATGCGGCACTCGGCATTGGTCGCCGCGCCGAGCGGCGTGCCGTCGTCGAAGTACGCGCGGCGGTACCACGCGCCGTCCCAGCCGTCGCGCTCGATCGCCGCGAGCAGCGCGCTGCGGCCGTCGCGCCAGCGGCGCTCGCGCGCGGCGTCGCCGCGGTCGGCGGCAAGCGGTGCGTAGACGTCGACGACGTGCACCAGGAACCACGCCAGCCACACCGACTCGCCGCGGCCGAGGTGGCCGACGCGGTTCATGCCGTCGTTCCAGTCGCCGGTGCCGATCGGCGGCAGGCCGTGCGCGCTGCCGGCCAGGCGCTCGAAGGCCAGGTCGATCGCGCGCGCGCCGTGCTCGTAGACCGTCACCGCCTCGCTGCCGACAGCCGGCGTTTCGTAGATGTCCTCCTGGCCGTCGGCGACGGTGTGGCCTTCGAGGAACGGCAGCGTCTCGTCGAGCAGCGCGCGCGCGGCGTCGCCGACGACGCGCACCGCGTGCGCCAGCGCCAGCGGCAGCCACAGCAGGTCGTCGGTCATCCGGGTGCGCACGCCGGCACCGCTGGGCGGGTGCCACCAGTGCTGCACGTCGCCGGCGGCGAACTGGCGCGCGGCGTGCAACCGCAGCTGGTCGAGCAGCAGCCGCGGCGCGCGCGCGGCAAGGTTCATCGCGTCCTGCAGCTGGTCGCGGAAGCCGAACGCGCCGCCGGCCTGATAGAACGCCGCGCGCGCCCACAGCCGGCAGACGATCGCCTGGTACGGCAGCCAGCGATTGACCAGCGCGTCGAACGCTGTGTCGGGGGTCGCCACGCGCACCGCGTCGAGCAGCGCCGGCCATTGCGCGTGCTGCTGCGCGAGCCGTTCGGCCGGTGCGACCGCGCACGCCGCGCGCGCCAGCCGCACCGCGGCGTCGGCTTCGCCGGCGTGGCCGAGCAGCAGCGTCGCCGCGACCGTCTGCCCCGGCAGCAGCTGCAGCTCGCAGGCGACCGCGCCGCAAGGGTCGAGCCCGGCGCCGGCCTGCGCGCCGAGCTGCGCCGGCAGCACCCAGCGGCCGCCGTTGTCGAAGAACTCGCGCCGGTCGCCGGTCCAGTCGTCGGCGTCGATCCAGGCGGCGCTGGCGCCGCTCGGCGGCGGCGACGCCGCGGCGTCGACGGCCCAACAGAGGAACGCCGTCGCGCCGCCGTGGCCGGTGCCGGCGTCGTGCTGCGTCGCGAGCAGCGCGAGCCCGCCGGGCTCGGGCAGCGCGCCGCTGCGCGCCGACCAGCGCTGGCGGCGCGTCGCGACGCCGGCGCGGTCGTGGCGCGCCGCGCCGAGCGTCCACTCGGCGTAGCCGACGAGGCGCAGCCGCCGCACCGCGGCGACGCCCGGCGCGCAGGCGATGTGCACGTGCAGCTGCTTGACCGCGGCCGCGGCGTCGACGCACCACTGCAGCTCGACGACCAGGCCGTCGACCGTCTGCTGCATCCGCGTGCTGCCGATCGCGTGGACGACGCTGCGCCGCGTCGCGCCGCGGCCGAGCCAGAAGCAGCGGCCGTTGGCGCGGTCCTCGAGCCACAGCGCCTCGACGAGCGGATCGTTCGATCCGGCGGTGATCTGGTGCAGCCGGCTGTTGCCGGCCCACGTGTAGCCACCGCCGGCCTCGGTGACCAGCGTGCCGAAATGCGGGTTGGCGAGGACGTTGGTCCACGGCCGTGGCGGCTGCACGCCGGGCGCGACGTCGAACGCGAACGCCGCGTCGCCGTCGAACCGCCCCGCGGGCGTCGCGTCGACGGTGGCCGCGTCGGCGCGCGGCACGTGGATCCGGCGCCGCGGCACGCGGCGGCGCGCGGCGTGGTCCTCGACGTGCAGCGCGCGCACGCGGTCGATCTGCTGCGCCAGCGACCGGCCGTCGGCGTGCAGCCACACGCGCGCCAGCACGCGCAGCGTCGCCGCTTCGTCGGGCTGCAGCTCGCGCGCGGCCAGCAGCTTCAGCGCCGGGCGGCGGTCGGCCGGCAGCTGCTGATCGATGCGCAGCGCCGCGGCTTCGCGCAGTGCGGTCTGCGCCTGCTGCACCGGCGCGTCGTACGACGCCGGCTCGGCGTTGACGACGACAAGGTCGAAGGCCAGCGCCGCCGGCGCCCACAAGCCGAGCATCGCGACGATCTGCCGCGCGAGGTCGAGCCCTTCGGCGCTCTCGATCCAGACGACGACGATCGGCCGCTCGCCGCCGATGCCGTGGCGCCACAGCGACCGGCGGTCGATCGCGCCGCCGCCGGCCGGCACGACGCGGGTGATCTGCGACGTCAGCAGCGTGTTCAGGTGCAGCCACGCGACCCACGCCGTCGGGTCGAGCCGCAGCTCGCGCAGGCGGATCCGCGCCAGCGTGTCCGACAGCCCCTGCGCCCGCACCGCGGCCGACGGGTGCTGGTGGCGGTCGACGAGCGCGCGCAGCACCGCTTCGTCGCGCGCTGCACCGAGCAGGAAGCCGACGCTGCGCGTGCCGCGCGGCGGCAGCGTCAGCTCGACGACGACCACCGACACCGGGTCGAGACCGGTCGCGAGCTCGACCGCGTCGGCGTCGGCGCCACCGCCTGCCCACGGCGCGGGCGGCTCGGCGCCGGCCGCGGTGCCGCGACCGGGGGCGCCGTTGGCCGCAGCGGCCGACGGTTCGGCCGCGGCGTGGGCCGCGTCGCCGTCGGCGGCAAGCGCCGGCCACGGCCGCGGCGCGCCGGGGTCGCCGAGCCGGCCGAGCCACGCCGCGCGGTCGGCGAGCGCCCAGACGCGCGCAGCGGGGTCGTCGCAGCCGATCACCGCGTGCACCGCGTACAGCGCGGCTTCGTGCGCCAGCCGTGGCCGGCGCTGCAGCCGCATCGTGCGGTCGGCCGGCGACCAGTGCGCCTGCAGGAACAGGTTCGAGAACGCCGGGTGCGCCTCGTCGGCGCGCGGCGCGGTCAGCGTCGGCTCGAACGCCATCGCCAGACGCACGCGCAGCGGCCGGCGCGACGGGTTGCGCAGCTGCACCTGGCGCAGTTCGGCGTCGTCGCTGGTGTGCACCGACACCGTCGTCGTCGCCGCGACGTCGTCGAGTTCTGCGTGCAGCAGCACGCGGTCGGGGTGGAACTCGGCGCGGTATTCGGCCTGGCGCACGGCGGCGTCGGGCGCGGCCGGGTGCGCGGCCAGCGGCGTCCACGCCGGGTGCGCCGCGGTCGCGACGAAGCCGAACCAGCCGTGGACGTCGCGCAGCGCGTCGTCGCGCCAGCGCGTCAGGCTCTGGCCGTGCCACAGGCTGTAGCCGGCGCCGCCGGCGCGCAGCGCCACGGCATAGCGGTCGTTGCCGAGGACGTGCGTCGGCGGCAGCGCGCTGCGCCGCGGCCGCACTTCGAGCGCCCAGCGCTGCGTGGCCGCCGGCCGCAGCGGCGCCGCCGGCGGCAGCGAGCGCAGCGGCGGCGCTTCGTGCGAGGCGCGCTCCTGCAGCAGCGGCAGCACCGCGCGCAGGTGCGGCGACAGCGCCGCCCAGCGCTGCACCGCGCCGCCGGTCAGCACGTGGGCGCAGGCGAGCAGGCTCATCGCCTGGTGGTGCGCCATGAAGGTCACGACCGGCGTGCAACCCCGCGGCTTGGCGCCGGCCGGCTGGCGGCGCGGCGTGTAGTCGAGCGCTTCGATGAAGCCGAACTCGCGCCGCGCGCCGAGTTGCGCGAGCAGCGCCATGTTGTCGGCCGCGGCCTGCGGCGCGACGAGCAGCGCCATCGCGCAGGCATAGGGCGCGACGACGTGCTCGTCGGACGGCGTGCGGCGCAGCGCCAGCGACGCCACACCCTGCGGGCCGTACTGGTAGGCGAGCGTGTGGTCCTGCGCGGCGATCGCCGATTCCGACACGCCCCACGGCGTGCCCTTCGACTGGCCGTCGCGGCGCTGGATCGCGACCGCGACGCGCGTCGCGTGGTGCAACAGGCTGCCGGCCGGCTCCTCGAGGACCAGCGTCGGCATCAGGTACTCGAACATCGATCCCGACCACGACTTCAGCCCGACGCCGAGGTCGCCGCCGAGCGTCGGCGCGGCGAAGATCGGCCGGGCGAGCACCGCCCAGTGGCGCGGCGGCACGTCGCCCTTGGCGATCGCGACCAGGCTCGCCAGCCGCGCCTCCGACGCCAGCAGGTCGTAGTGCGACTTGTCGAGCCGTTCGTCGTGCTCGACGTCGCAGCCGATGTGCAGCAGCTTGCGCCGCGGGTCGTACAACGCGCGGAAGTCGGCGGCGAGCGCGAGGTCGCGCGCGCGCGCGGCCAGCCGCAGCAGCTGCGCCGGCAGCGCCGCCGCGGCGTCGTCGGCCATCGTGACCGCGCGGATCGCGTGCTCGACCAGCCCCAGGTGCTGCAGCAGGCGATGCACGGCGTCGGGCTCGCCGTCGCGCTCGCGCTCGAGGCCGTCGGCTTCGTGCCGCGCCTGCGCCAGCAACGCGTCGAGCCGCGCCGCGTCGTCGGCATCGCGCGGCAGCGTCGCCTGCTTCGCCAGCGCCGCCAGCGCCGGCGTCGACGCGAGTGCCGGCGCGAGCGCCGCCAGCCGTTCGGCCGACGACGCCAGCGCGGCGCGCTGCGGCGCGCGCCAGTCGGGCTGCGCGGCAAGCTTCTCGCATGCCGCGGCCAGCACCAGCAGGTGGCCGCTGAGGTTGCCGCTGTCGACCGTCGAGACGTAAGCCGGCGCCAGCGTGCGCAGCGTGTCGGTGGCATACCAGTTGTAGAAGTGACCGCGCCAGCGCGGCAGACGATCGAGGGTGTCGAGCGTGTTCTCGATGCGTTCGACCATCGTCGCGACGCCGATGAAGCCCATTTCGCGCGCCGCGGCCACGGCCAGCAGGTACAGCCCGATGTTGGTCGGCGACGTGCGGTGCGCGACCAGCGGCGCGGCCTGTGTGAACTGCACGTTGTCGGGCGGCAGGTGGTGGTCGTCGGCGCCGACGTAGCGGTCGTAGAAGTCCCAAGTGTCGCGCGCGAGGTCGCGCACGCGGTCGCGGCCGGCGGCGTCCAGGCGCAGCGTCGGCGCGGCCACCGGGCGGCTGGCGAGCCAGGTCCACAGCGGCGCGGCGGCCCACACCGCGCCGAGCAGCCACGCCCACGCGGCGGCGCCGGCGAGCGCGTCGCGCAGGTGCAGCGCGAGCAGCATTGCCGCCGCGAGCCCGATGGCGGCGGCGACGCTGCCGCGGTGGCGCCGCGCCAGCGCCGCGAGGTCGGTGCGCGCACCGGCGGCGACCGCCGCGAACGGCGTCCACTGCAGCAGCCAGCGGCGCGACACGAACTGGCGGTGCAGCGACCGCACGACGGCGTCGGCCGCCGACGCCGCCGTGCCGACGAGCTGCGCGATGTGCCACGCCGCGCCGACCGCCGCGCGCAGCACCTCGACGCCGGCGTGGCGGAAGAACAGCGCCGGCTCGATGTCGTCGTGCGGCGGCGCCAGCGACGCCAGCGCGCCGAGCAGCGGCCCGGCGCCGTAGGCCGCGGCGACGAGCGCCAGCGCCGCCGCCGGCGCGATGGCGCCCGACGCCACGGCCCACACCAGCAGCGCCAGCGACGCCGGCGCGACCAGCGAGCGGCGCAGGTTGTCGAGCATCTTCCAGCGGTTGATGCCGGCCACCGGCCAAAGCCGCGGCTGCGAGATGAACGGCAGCAGCTGCCAGTCGCCGCGGATCCAGCGGTGCAGCCGCGCCGCAGCGACGTCGGGGTGCGTCGGCGCGTCCTCGACGAGCGTGACGTCGCTGACCGCGGCGCAGCGCGCGAGCGAGCCTTCGAGCAGGTCGTGGCTCAGCACCTGCGCCTCGGGCAGCCGGCCGCCGAGCGTCGCGTGCGCCGCCGGCACGTCGATCAGCCCCTTGCCGGTGAACGTGCCTTCGCCGAACAGGTCCTGGTAGATCTCCGAGCTCGCCGCGCTGTACGGGTCGACGCCCCACTGACCGCTGAACATCCAGTGGTATGGCGTGCGCGACCCCGGCGCCGGCAGCGGCACGACGGTGCGTGGCTGCAGGATCGTGTAGCCGCGGAGCACGCGCCGTGTCGCGGGGTCGACGACCGGCTCGTTCAGCGGGTGCGCGGCGACCGCGACGAGCTCGCGCAGCCGCCCCGGCGGCATGTCGGTGTCGCTGTCGAGGGTGACGATGCTGCGCACGCCGCCGATCGGCGTCGATACATCGCCGAGGTCGACGAACGGCGAGTCGCCGCCGTCGGCCAGCCACGCGATCAGCGCTTCGAGCTTGCCGCGCTTGCGCTCCCAACCCATCCAGCACTGCTCGCTGGCGCTGTAGCGCCGATCGCGGTGCAGCAGCAGAAAGCGCGGCGGCTCGCCGTCGGCGCCGGCGTGGCGCCGGTTCAGCTGCTCGATCGCCTGGCGCGCGGCGAGCAGCAGCGCCTTGTCGGTGCCGGCGTGCGCGTCGGGCGCGTCGGCCCAGTCGCTGAGCAGCGCGAACTGGGTGTTCGGTTCCGGGTTCGACAGGTGGTGCTGCTCGAGCTGTTCGGCGAGCGCGCGCACCGACGCCACGCTCGTCAGCATCGCCGGCACCACCACCAGCGTGCGCCGGTCCTCGCCGATGCCGTCGTCGAGCGCCAGCCGCGGCAGCCGAGCCGGCGGCAGCGATTCGCTGATCAGGCGGTTCAGCACCGCGAGCACCGCTTCGCTCGCCGGGATCAGCAGCAGCAGCGCGGTCGCGGTCAGCGCCCACGCAGACGCCTGCGGCGCGCCGGCGCGGTCGAGCAGCAGCGCGACGAGCGCCAGCGTGGCCAGCGTCAGCGTGCCGAGGTAGGCCGGCGCGGCGACGCGGCGCAGCGCCGGGCGCCAGCGCGCCGCTGCGGTCGGCAGGCCGAGCGTGCCGAGCAGCTCGACGCGGCCCGGGCCGCGCAGCCAGTACAGCGGCGCCGCGGCGGCGCCGCGGGCGTCGCGCGCGAGCGCCGCGACCGCGGCGCTGACGCGCGACTCGGGCGCCTTGGCGCGCCGCGCCAGCGTCTCGACTGCGTGCATCGACAGGTTCTGCGTCGCCTCGGACTCGGCGGCGAACACCGGCAGCGATTGCAGGTCGGCAACCGCCGCGCTGCTGCGCAGCAGCACGCCGCGCCAGTCGACCTGGTCGAGGTTGCGCACCGCGGTGACCGCGTTGCGCACGCTCTGGTGGTCTTCGGCGGCCTGTTGCTGCTGGTGCTGCAGCGCGCCGGCCGGATCGGGCAGGTTCGCCGCGAGCCATTCGTGGACCGCGGGGCCCACTTGGCGCGGCAGTTCGTCGGCGCGGCGCTGCAGCTGCAGCGCGAACGCTTCGAGCACGCCGCGCTGCGCGAGCTCGCGCGCGATCGCGTCGAGGCGCGCGGTGTCGCCGGGCTCGGGCGTGCGTTCGATCCAGCGGTGCGCGGCGTTGCGCGCGGCCTGCGCCGTTGCGGTGCGTTCGGCCAGCCGGCGCAGATTCTCGATCAGCACGACGCGCAGCGTCGTCGGGATCGCCCACAGCTCGGCCAGCGTCAGCTCGCGCTGGCTCTGATAGGCGGCGAGAAACAGCTCGAGCAGGTCCTCGTCGAGGCCGCTGTCGGTGTGCGCGACCCAGGCCCACGCCAGCCCGTAGACGCGCGGCAGGCCGGCCAGCGGCGCGTCGCGCAGCCGCGGCAGCTTGCGGAAGTAGCGCCGCGGCAGGTGGTGGCGAACGGTCTCGAACTGGCTTTCGAGCAGCGGACCATGGTCGATCAGCCACGACGCTGCCGGCGCGAGGTGGTGGCCTTGGCGCGCGTGCTCCTCGAGCACGCGCCGCGCGTCGCGCATCACGCGCACGTTTTGCTGCAAGCGCGGAAAGAAGCTGCCGGGCGGCTCGTCGGGGCCGGCGATTTCCTGGGCGCGCGCGAGGCTGCGGCCGTGTTCGCTGAAACGCGCCGCGCCGAACGGCACGGCGCGCACCGGCGGCTCGAGCGGCGGGCCGCTCAGCAGGCGGGTTTCGACCTCGCCCAGCGCCAACGGCCCGATCGGGCTCGGCGCGCGGGCCATGACGGCCCGATCAGATGCAGCCGGCCAGCAGCGCCAGCAGCGACGTCGCCGCCACCACCGTGGTCACGAAGCGCGGCGCCAGCATCTCGTGCATCCGCTCGCCGACGCAGTACAGCGCGAAGCCGGGGCTGCGCGAACGGTCGCAGGCGCGGACGTGCGCGTCGAGGGCGAGCGGGTCGCGGCAGGGGGTCAGCGAGGGCGGGTGGGCGGAGGCATCCATGTTGTTCTAAGGCGGGCAAAGACCATTCAGGCGACGGCTGGGGCCGTCGAGCGGATTCGTGTTCGGAGCCTAGGGAAAACGCGGGTTCGGCGGCATCGGCGCGCGCAACCCGACGTTGTCGGACAGCGTCCCATCAGAGCACGACGCGTGCCCGGCGCACATCCCTAAGCCTTGGCACCTTTCGCCGCAGCAGCCGACACTGCCGCGGCACGGCGCCGGCCACAGGCGCTCGCCAATACGCGAAGTGAGCGCTTCCCTAACTAAAGACTGGGGGGACTCGCGGCGATTTGCTCGGCCACCCGCAGCAGCGCAACCCGGTGCGCGGCGGCGAGCGCGTCGACCGACGCCGGGTCGTCGATGTCGACCGTGAAATCGGCCGCGCCACGCACCGGCGCGACGTGCGCGCGCCGAGCGTCGGACCACCACCACTGCGCGACGACGCGCACGGCGCGCCTCGAGGCGTCGGCCTGCAGCGCGAGGACCTCGACGCGCAGCTGCCGGTTGACGTCGACGCCGGCCGGCGCCGGGGCGGTGAAGACGCGGTCGGCGCCGTGCAGGCGGCGCAGGTCGTGCAACAGCACGCGCGGGATCGCGTCGCGCAACGGTTCGGCCCAGCGATGGCCGGTGAGCGGCTCGACGCCGGCGTCGCCGTCGGCGACGACGATCGTGTCGCGGTCGAGCGCGCCGGGCAGCGCGATGCGCGGCGCGAGCTCCCACACCGCCGGCGCGGCCGGCGCCACCGCGCCCGGCGGGGTCGTGGTCGGCGCCGGTGCCGTCGGCGCGCCCGCCGGCGGCCCGCTCGGCGCATCGATGCGCAACTCGTACCACCGCGTCGGCGGCGACGACGCGCAGCCGGCGAGCAGCGCCGCCGCGGCGACGATGGCGGCGGCGGCCGCGGTGCAGCGGCGGGTCGGGCCGCCGTGCGCGCGGTCGGCGTGCGACCGGAAGATCGCCGCGCTCATTGCGCGACCTCGCGTCCGCGCAACAGCGCTTCGGGGTGGGCTTCGAGCATCTCGGCCAGGTCGCGCAGCGCGCGCGCCGCGCGCGACACGTCTTGCAGCGCACGCTCGGAACTGCGCACCAGCCCCGATTCGCCCGACGCGGTCTGGCGCAGCGCCGCGGCGCTCTGCGCCACCTCGTCGGCCGCCCGCTGCACTTGCGCCAGCAGCGGCGATTCGGGCGCCAGCAGCGCGTCGACCTTGTCGGCCGCGCCGCCGAACTTGCCCATCGTCGTGTCGACGCCGTCGGCGGCCTTGCCCATCCGCTCCATCGCGCTGCGCAGCGTGACGAGCGACTTCTGCAGCTCGTCGGCCAGCGGGTCGACACGCCGGTCGAGGCGGCCCGACATCCGCCGCACCGTGGCCAGCGTCTCCGAGAGATCGCCGAGCGCCTGGCGCAGTTCGGGGCCGGCGACGAGCGCGCGCGCCGAACGGGCGATCGCCGCGAGGTCGTCGGTGATCTTGCCGAGGTCGAGCTTGTCGAACTGGTCCTTCAGCGCCTGGATCGTCGTCGCCGTCGTCGGGATCTCGATCAGGTCGTGGTAGGTGCCGCGGGTCGTCGCCTCGCGCTGCGGCCGCAGGTCGAGGTCGACGTACAGCAGCCCGGTCAGCAGGCTCTGCATCGACAGCTGCGCGTTGAGCCCGCGCTCGACCAGCGCCGGCAGCGCGAGCCCGACCTCGCGGTCGGCGCGGCGGCCGTCGAGCCCGCGGACCGCGTCGCCGTCGAGCTCGACGACGACCGGGATCGAGAAGCTGTCGTCGGCATGGTCGTAGAAGACGTCGATCGACGACACACTGCCGACACGCACGCCGCGGAAAACCACCGGCGCGCCGACCTGCAGCCCGTAGACCGAGCCGCTGAAATGCATCACCGCGCGCTCCTTGTGCTTGAAGAACTGGTTGCCGGCGACGGTGACGACGGCCAGCGCGATCAGCGCCAGCGCGACGACGACGAACGCGCCGATCAGCGTCGCGTTGGCGCGCCGCTTCATGCCGCCACCGCCGCCGTCGCGCCGACATCGGACGAGCGGCGCAGGAAGCGGCGCACGCCTTCGGGACCGTGGTCGCGCAGTTCGTCGGGCGGGCCGAGCGCGGTCATCGTCTTCGTCGCCGCGTCGAGGAACAGCACGCGGTCGGCAACAGCGAAGATGCTCTGCAGCTCGTGGCTGACCATCACGACCGTGGTGCCGAGGTCGCCGCGCAGCCGCAGGATCAGCGCGTCGAGGTCGGCCGAGCTCAGCGGGTCGAGCCCGGCCGACGGCTCGTCGAGAAACAACAGCGCCGGGTCGAGCGCCAGCGCGCGGGCGATCGCCGCGCGCTTCTTCATGCCGCCCGACAACGCCGCGGGCTCGACGTCGAAGCTCGATTCGAGGCCGACCAGCGCGAGCTTGAAACGCGCGTCGCGCTCGCGCTCGGCGGCGCTGCGCGAACTGAACAACTGCATCGGCAACATCACGTTCTCACCCACCGTCATCGAGCTCCACAGCGCGCCGGCCTGGAAGGTCACGCCGAACTCGCGGCGCAGGGCGGCGAGCGTCGCCGGGTCGCAATCGTAGAGGTCGCGATCGCCGTACAGCACGCGCCCCTTCGCCGGCGGCTGCAAGCCGACCAGGTGGCGCAGCAGCGTGCTCTTGCCGCAGCCGCTGCCGCCGCAGATCACGAACACCTCGCCGGCGACGATGGCAAAGTCGAGGTCGCGCTGGATCACGCGGTCGCCGAAAGCCAGCGTCAGCCCTTCGGCGCGCACCAGCGCGGCGGCGGTGTCGCCTTCGGCCATCGCTACCAGCCCAACCGCTGGAACGCGACCGTCAGCACCGACGCGGCGATGACCATCCAGACGATCGCCTGCACGACCGACGCAGTCGTCGCGTCGCCGACCGCCTGCGCGCTGCGCCCGGCGGCCAGCCCCTGGCGGCAGCCGGCCAGCGCGACGAGCAGCGCGTAGGTCGTGCCTTTGACGAGGCCAGTGGCGACGTGGCGCAGCTCGAGCGCCTCGATGCTGTTGTAGAGGTATTCGAGCGGTGTGACGCCGTAGATCACGACCGCGACGAGCCAGCCGACGAGCATCCCGACCGCCGCGGCGAACACCGTCAGCAGCGGGCCGACGACGAGCAGCGCCAGCACCCGCGGCAGCACCAAGTGGTCGACCGGGTCGACGCCGAGCGTGCGTAGCGCGTCGACCTCCTCGTTGGCGCCCATGCTGCCGATCTGCGCCGCGAACGCCGCGCCGACGCGGCCGGCGAGGACGATGCCGACCAGCAGTGCCGCGACCTCACGCACGACGCCGATCGTCACGAGGTCGGCGATGAAAATCTGCGCGCCGAACCGCGCGAGCTGCGCCGCGCCCATGTAGGCGACGATCAGACCGACGAGAAAGCTGACCAGCGCCACGATCGGCACGCTGCGCGGCCCCGTCTGGTCGAGCTGCCAGAAGAAGTCGGCCAGCCGCATGTCGCTGCGCCCGCGCAGCAGCCGGCCGAGCGACAGGATCACGTCGCCGAAAAAGGTGAGCGTCGTGCGCAGCCGCGACCAGGCGCGCGCGGTCTGCGCGCCGACCTGCGCGACGAAGCCGCGCCGCGGTGCGGCCGGCGGCGGCGCGTCGCCCGGGTCGGGCAGCGCGAGCTGGACGATCTGGCGCAGCCCGGCAGGCAACGACGCCAGGTCGATCTCGACGGCGCGCCGGTCGAGCCGCGCGAGCCGCTCCCACAGCAGCGCCGCGAGCCGCGTGTCCCAGCTGCCGAGCGCGGTGGCATCGACGGTCAGGCGGCCGCGCTGCAGGCCGTCTGGCGCCGGCGGCAGCGACGCGTCGCCGGCGCGCCAGTCACCGGCGAGCGCCAGCGACCAGCGGTCGGCGTCGCCGTGCCAGCGGCCGAGCGGTGCGCCCGATTCGGGCGCGGCGGCGGTCTCGGGCTCGGCCGTCGCGGGCACGCGCGTTCAGCGACGGCGCACGAGGCCGACGACGAAAGTCACGACGGCCATCACGACGAACACGAAGAACAGGATCTGCGCGATGCCGGCGGCGCCGGCGGCGATCCCGCCGAAGCCGAACAACGCAGCGATCAACGCGATGACGAAGAAGACGACGGCGTAGTGCAGCATCTCAACCTCCCGTATTCGATGGCCGGCGCGCAGCGCGCGTCGGCGGCCTCGGGTGTGCCGTTGCCGACAGCCGTCCGAGCGTGAAGCGGATCGTGTCGCCCCAGCAGGCCGTCGGCTGACCGCGACCGTCGGCGGCGATTGTCGGCCAACAATGCGACGTGGCGTAGGAACGCGCGCTGCGCCGCGCTGTCGGAAGCGTCCGACGGACCGGGGCGGTGCTTTCCGAACCCGGTCTCGGATGCCGACCACAACGTCACCCCTCCGGGCCTTCGACGATGCCCCGTCTTCGGCCCGCGCTCGTCGCGCCGCCGATCCAACTTGCGTTCGACATCGAAGGGATTTGCCATGCCGACCCCGCTTTCCCCCCATTCCTCGCATCCCACCGCACCCGGCGCGGCCCGCCGCTTGGGCCTGGCCGTCGCCGCGGCGGCGGCGATCGTCTCCGTCGCCGGCTGCGAAACGATGAGCGAACGCGAGCGCGGCACCGCGCAAGGAGCCGGCGTCGGCGCCGCGGCCGGCGCGGTGATCGGCGGCGTCGGCGGCGGCAACGCCGGCCGCGGTGCGGTGATCGGCGGCGCGATCGGCGCGGTCGCCGGCAACCTCTGGTCGAAGCACCTCGAAGACAAGCGCCAGGCGCTGGCGCAGGCCAGCCGCGGCACCGGCATCGGCGTCGACCGCACCGCCGACGACCGGCTGAAGGTCAACGTGCCGAGCGACGTGTCGTTCGACACCGGCAGCGCGGCGATCAAGCCGCAGATGCGCACGGTGCTCGACGAGATCGGCCGCAACCTCGACCGCGGCGTGCTCGTCACCGTCGTCGGGCACACCGACAGCACCGGCAGCGACGCGATCAACGACCCGCTGTCGCGCGAGCGCGCCGCTGCCGTGCGCGACTATCTCTACGCGCGCGGCGTCGACGCGTCGCGTGTGAGCGTCGAGGGCCGCGGCTCGCGCGAGCCGGTCGCGAGCAACGACACCGAAGCCGGCCGCGCCGCCAACCGACGCGTCGAGATCTACCTGGCCGAACGCGCGACCTGAACGACGCCGCGTAGGGCGCGACCGACACCCTGCGCCGGCGCTGCCCGACGCGGGTCGCGCGGTGCGCCCCGTATGTTTCGCCTGCCGCCGCAATCAGCGGCGTCGATGAAGGAGTACCGACATGAATTCGAACCAGGTCAAGGGCGCCGCGAAGGACGCCGCCGGCAAGGTCCAGCGCAAGGCCGGCGAAGCGATGGGCAGCACCAAGCAACAGGTCAAGGGCGCGGCCAATCAGGTCGAAGGCAAGGCGCAACGCGCCGTCGGCGACGCGCAGGACAGCGCGCGCAAGCGCAGCTGACGCCGCATGCCGACCCCTGACGGGTGGTGCTGAGCTGCCCGTCGCCCTTCCTCGTTACTCTCGCTCCTGCCGCGGCCGACCGCGGTGCCCGAAAGACGGCACCCGGTCGGTCGCGGTGCGTTTGCGCCGCTGTGCGATTTAGCTTCGGTCGAGGGCCTTTCGCGGTCGGCACTGCGCTCGCAAGTGCCGGTGCTCGGGCGGTGATCGACCGTCGCCGACGGCTTGCGTTCTCCTACCGCGACGGCGCACGGCTTCCGACGGGTTGCAAGTCGGCGGCGCCGTAGCGTCGTTGCATGAGGCTCGGATCGACGATCGCCCTTCGGCCCGCGCGCTCTGCGAGCGTCGCGGCGGCGCTCGGCGCAGCGACGGCGCGCGCTCAGGGGTCACCGGCGGTACGCCGCTCGATCGCTGCCGCCGCGCTCGCCGGCACGCGGTTCGTCGACGACGGCATCGCATTCGTCGCGTCCGGTTGCGGCTTGCCGCTGCTGCTCGTCCACGACGTCGACGTCGGCGCGTCGGCCATGCAGTTCCGGCCGGTCTTCGAACGGCTGGCCGCGAACCGCGCGGTCTACGCGGTCGACTTGCCAGGCTACGGCGGCAGCGTGGTGGGCGCTTGGGACCACACGCCGCGGTTCATGAGCGACGCGGTGCAACACGCGGCCGCGGTGGTCGCCCGCCGCCACGGCGACCTCCCGGTCGACGTGCTCGCGGTCGGCACCGGCTGCGAGTTCGTCGCCCGCGCCGCGGTCGAAGCACCCGCGCGCTACGGCTGCCTCGGCTTCGTCGCACCGACCGGGCTCGGCGCAACCGCGAAGCGCATCGGCACGCGCGAACGGCCGTTCGTGCTGCGGCTGATCGGCGAACGCGGCGCACGCTGGCTCTACCGGCGGCTGACCGCGCCCGACGCGCTGCGCCGCCGCTTCGAACGCGCGTGCGGCTCGTCCGACGTCGACGAAGCCTGGCTGCAGCAAGCGTTGCACGACCGCGACCGCCCCGGCGCATGGCGTGCGCCGCTGCAGGCGCTGGCCGGGCGGATGGCGAGTGCCGACTGCCCTGCGGTCTATGCCGCGTTGACGCAGCCGGTGTGGATCGCGCGCGGACATCGCAGCCCCGCCGCGACGGTCGTCACGACGCGCGGCGCGATCCCGGCGCAGTGGCGGCGCGCCAAATTCCCGACCGGTGGCCACGCGCATTTCGACCCGGCGCGGCGCTTTGTCGGTATCTTCGAGGCCTTCCTCGACGAGCGGCGGCCGCAGCCGACCGCGGCGGCGCAGGTGGCGCGACGGCCGTCGCGCGTCGCCGGCGCCGCCACCGCCTGCTGATCGCCGCGCCGCTGCGGCGCGCCGCCGCGTCCGAGGTCGACTTCGGATGTGGGAGCAGAGGCTGCCGCCGTATGACCGACATCGCTGCCTGGATCGAGCCGCGCCTGGCCGCGCTGCCGCGGCGGTTAGCGGTGCAGTGGCCGGGCGGCCGCGCCGGCGCGCCGGGCGCCGACGTCTGCCTGCGGATGGCCGACCGCCGTCTGCTCGCCGGTCTCGCGCAGGGGCGCATCGGCGCTCTCGCCGACGCCTACGTGCGCGGCGACCTCGACATCGAAGGCTCGCTGGCCGACGTGATGGCGATCGCCGCGGCGCTGGTCGGCGACCCGGTCAAGCGCGGCGTCGCGTCGAACCCGCTGGCGCGGTGGGCGCAGCGCGCCGCCGCCGGATGGCGTTCGCGACGCCGCCACGAGAAGGCGCGCGACGCGCGCCAGGTGCAGCGCCACTACGACGTCTGCGACGACTTCTACGCGCTGTGGCTCGACCCGCAGCGCGTCTATTCGTGCGCCTACTACGCCGACGACGCGATGACGTTGGCGCAGGCGCAGCAGGCCAAGATCGACCTCGTGTGCCGCAAGCTGCAGCTCGCGCCGGGGCAGCGCTTTCTCGACATCGGCGCCGGCTGGGGCGGGCTGCTGCTGTGGGCGGCGCAGCACTACCGCGTGCGCGCGCTCGGCATCACGCTGTCGCACAACCAGCACGCGCACGTCGCGCGGCGCATCGACGAGCTCGGGTTGGCGGGACAGGTCGCGGTGCGGCTCGTCGACTACCGCGACCTCGACGACGTCGGCGGCTTCGACCGCATCGCGTCGGTCGGCATGTTCGAGCACGTCGGCCGCGCGCGGCTGGCGTCGTACTTCGCGCACCTGGCGAAACTGCTGCGCCCCGGCGGGCTGCTGCTGAACCATGGCATCTCGGCCGGCGGCCTCGACCATCCGCGGCTCGGCGCCGGCATGGGCGAATTCATCGACCGCCACATCTTTCCCGGCGGCGAGCTCGTCCACGTCGCGCACGCCGCGGCGGCGCTGGCGCGCGGCGGGCTCGAGCTGCTCGACGCCGAGAACCTGCGGCCGCACTACGCGCGTACGCTGTGGGCGTGGGCCGCGGGGCTGGAAGCGCAGCTCGACCGGGCGCGCGCGCTGACCAGCGAAGCGACGGTGCGCGCCTACCGGCTGTACCTCGCCGGGTCGGCGATGTGCTTCGAGCACGGCTGGCTCGGGCTGTACCAGCTGCTCGCGGCGCGGCCCGACGGCCGCGTCGACGACGCCGAACCGGGGTTGCGCGGCGCGCAGTCGGACTACCCCTTTCGCCGCGACCACATCCTCGCGCGCGGCTGACGCGATCGTCGCTGCGCGGCGGCGGCTCAGCCCGTCGCCGCGGCCGGGGCGCCGTCGGCCTGCGGCCCGGCATCGAGCGCCGCGGCGCCATCGCCCCGCGCCGGCGGCACGACGTACAGCGTGCGCGTCGGGAACGCGAAGTCGATGCCGCGCGCCTGCAGCGCGCGCATCAATCCGACGTTGATGCGCTGCTGCTCGTCCATGTAGACGCCGTAGTCGGGGTCGAGGACGATGTAGACGACCTCGTAGTCGAGCGAGCTGTCGCCGAAGGACTTGAAGTGCGCGCGGTCGAAGCGCACGCGGTCGCTCTGCTGCACGACCTCCCTGACCACCGCGCCGATCGACTCGGCCTGCTCGGCGGTCGTGTCGTAGGTGACGCCGAACGAGAACACGATGCGCCGCTGCTGCAGCCGCTTGTAGTTGCTCACCGTCTGCGTCAGCAGCTCGGTGTTCGACATCACGATCTGCTCGCCGCCGAGGCTGCGGATGCG
>CBDUBX010000022.1:0-17560 GCA_965365495.1 uncultured Burkholderiales bacterium | reverse complement strand
GCATCACGCTGGAAGAAGGTCTGCAGCACCAGCACGACGAACTCCATCGGCGTGTAGTCGTCGTTGAGCATCACGACCTGGTACGTCGGCGGCGGCTTGGTGCGCGCCGCCTTGCGCTCGGCAACGACGGTGTTGCCGATGTCGCGGCGCGGCGCCGTTGGCGGCTTGGGCGGCGGCGACGGAGGCGGGGCGTCGGGCATGGGTCATTCTATCGAGTCGGTCGTCGGGCTTGCACGCAGCGCAGGCATCGGACGAGGCATCCGAACGCCCGGCGCGCGAGGGACGATGCAAACTTCGCGCCGTGCTCGCTGGGCAGCGCCGGTACAGAGCCCCGCCGCACCGCCCCGCGCCACAAGACCCTGCTGCGGCCCTCCGCTCGACGCTGGCGATTGACACTGCGTCGACCCCGCGACGAGAATTTTTCCGTTCGACGACTCCGGAGGGCGCGATGGCGACCGGCACCGTGAAGTGGTTCAACGATGCCAAAGGCTTCGGCTTCATCGAGCCCGAAGGCGGCGGCACCGACGTGTTCGCGCATTTCTCGGCCGTGCAGATGGAGGGCTTCCGCACGCTGAAGCCCGGCGCGCGCGTCAGCTACCAGCTCGTGCAGGGCCCGAAAGGCGATTTGGCGCACGACATCCGCACGCTCGACGCGCAGCAGCCGCTGCCGCAAGCGGCGCTGCCGGCCGGCTCGATCGAGGGTTGAGCGACGCGCGGTCGACGCCACGGTGGGGTGGCGGAGAGGAATGGGAGTCGAACCCACCCAGCGGCGCATGGCACCACCTACCGGGTTTGAAGCCCGGCCGACCCACCGGGGTCGTTTCCTCTCCGCGGCAAACTAAAGACGCGCCGCGCGCATGCGTTTCAGCGTGCGTCGTCGGCGTAGAGACGGCTGTCGCTGCGCAACCGGTGGACGTCGCCGACTCGCCGCAGCAGCCCGATGCGGTCGAAGTATTCCAAAATCTGGATCGCCCGCTTGCGGCCGAGGCCGGTCGCGTCGCGAAAGTCCGCCGCCGAGACCTCGCCGTTGCCGGCCGTCGCCAGGTCGCGTGCGATCGCGGTCGCCTTGGCGATCGTCGCCGGCGCGTAGTACAGGTCCTTGACGACCTGGTGGACTTCGCCGCGCTGCGCGAGCCGCGCCATCGTCGCGCGCAGCAGCATTTCGTTCTCGCCCAGGTCGCGCGCCAGGTCGCGCACCCAAGCGCCTTCGAAGCCCGCGTTGGCCAGCTGAGGCCCGGCCTTTTGCGCCAGCCGCTCGTCGACGGCGGACAGCTGCACGCCGTGTTCGGGCAGATGGACCCACGCACCCCGCACCTGCACGCGCCCATCGGCCTGCAGCCGCGCGAGCAGCGCGCGCCACAGCGGCTCCGGCAGGCGCGGCAGCGCCAGCCGCCGCAGCCGCGCCGCGTCGGGGCCGAGCTCCTGCGGATGACCGGCGTGGAACTGCGCCAGCAACGCCAGCACGTGCTGGGCGGCGCGCTCGGTCTGCGCCGCGCCGAGCGCGTGGTCGGTCTGCGACTCGGCCGCGCGCAGCGCCGTGTCGGGCACTTCGGCGGCCTCGCCCTGCGCCGCGGCGAAACGCCGCAGGTCGACGCCGTTCGGCGCCACCGCGAGCAGCGCGGCCAGCCGCTGCGCCGCGTCGGGGCGCGTCAGCGCGTCGAGTTCGGCCAGCCGCTGCGGCGTGCGCCGATAGCGCGTCGGCGCGTGCGGGTCGAGGACGCGGCCGCCGGCGATCGTCCGCGTCGCCGACGCATCGCGCAGCACGACGCGGTCGCCGTGCCACGCGCCGATCGGCCGGCGCAGCACGAGCTGCACACGGCCCGACGCGCCGGCTTCGATCGCGTCGGGGTCGAGCACCGCGACGCTCGCGAGCTCGGCCGACGCGCCGAGGTGGACGAAGACCGTCGTCCCCGACCGCAGCGGCCGCGTCTCCTCGTGCCACAGCACGAGGTCGACGTCGATGCGCGACGTCGCCACCGCGAACGCCGGCGTCACGAGCCACTGCCCACGCTCGACGGCGTGCCGGTCGACGCCGGCCAGCGACAGCGCGCAGCGCTGGCCGGCGCGCGCCTGCGTCACCGGCCGGTCCTGCGCGTGCAGGCTGCGCACGCGCACGCGGCGCTCGCCGGGAACGACGCGCAGCTCGGCGCCGACGTCGACGCGGCCTGCATGGGCACTGCCGGTGACGACGGTGCCGACGCCGTCGAGCGTGAACGAGCGGTCGACGGCGACGCGGAACGCGCTGCGGTCGGCGGCCACGGCGGCGTCGTCGCGCGCGGCGTCGGCGAGGAGCTTCGACAGCGCGGCGACGCCGACGCCGCTGACCGCCGACACCGGCAGCACCGGCGCACCGGCCAGCGGCGTCGGCGCCAGCAGCGCGGCGACGTCGGCGGCGACCGCCTGCACGCGAGCCGCGTCGACGCGGTCGCATTTCGTCACCGCGACCGCGCCGCGCGACAGCCCGAGCAGCGACAGCACCGCGAGGTGTTCGCGCGTCTGCGGCATCACGCCGTCGTCGGCGGCGACGAGCAGCAGCGCGAAGTCGATGCCCGACGCACCGGCGAGCATCGTGTGCACGAGTCGCTCGTGACCGGGCACGTCGACGAAGCCGATGCGCCGGCCGTCGGGGCCGTCGACGTAGGCGTAGCCGAGCTCGATCGTGATGCCGCGCTGCTTCTCCTCGGGCAGCCGGTCGGTGTCGACGCCGGTCAGCGCGCGGACGAGCGTCGTCTTGCCGTGGTCGATGTGGCCCGCGGTGCCGACGATCATCGCCGTGCCGAAGGTAGACCGGTCAGCGCGACCGGCCGTCGAAGCGGTGGACCGGTACCGCGTCGACGTCGACGCCGTCGACGCAGCGCAGGTTCACCGCGGCCATCGCGCGGCCCTTCTCGTCGGTGCCCTCGCCGTACGGGTGGATGCCGCACACCGGGCAGAAGCGGTGGCGGATGACGTGCTGATTGAACGTGTAGGTCGCGGCGTCGCCTTCGGGCGTCTTCAGCACCAGCGCGTCGCGCGGCACGAACCACAACAACGCGCCCTTGCGCGAGCAGATCGAGCAGTTGCACGACATCGCGCGGTCGATCGTTCCGGCGACCTCGAACGCGACGCGGCCGCAGTGGCAGCTGCCGGTGTGCGTCGTTGTGCCGGAGGCAGCGGTCGTGGTCATGCGATCTCCCTGGCGTGGATCGTGTAGCGGAAGGTGTCGGGCGACAGCTCGTCGAAGCGACCGGTGTCGTTCTCGCCGTTCGGGTACATCAGGAACGGCAGCGGGTCGCGGATCGCCTGCGCTTTGGGCAGCACCACGTCGTGGGCGGTGTTGTAGCCGGCCCAGTTGCCTTCCCACGCGCCGAACAGCCCGGCCGCGACCGGCGCGACGACCGGGTGCCGCGGATCGCGGATCCATTCGGCGGTCTCCTGGCGCATCACCTTCAGCACGTCGGCCGGGTCCATCGCCACCCAGCCGTGGTCGCGCAGGAAGACCTCGGCGCGGCAGTGCTGCGCGCCCTGCAGTTTGACGGGGTTGCCACCGAGCTCGCGGTAGCCGAACGCCGACGGCGCGAGGCGCACGCCGTAGACGTCGCGTGCCGGCACGCCCACCGACCGACACAGGCCGACGAACAGCGCGTTCAGGTCGGCGCACTTGCCGCCGAGGTTGCCGGTTTCGAGCATGCCTTCGATGTCGCCGTTGCCGCAGCCGCGCACCTTGGGCTCGCGATGTGCCGCGGCGATGACCCAGTCGTACAGCGCGCGTGCCTTGTCGACGTCGCTGCGCGCGCCCGCGGTCGCCCGCCGCGCAGTCTCGTGGACGATGCCGTCGAGCGGCAGCAGCGCGGTCGGGCGCAGCGCCTCGCGCAACTCGGCCGCGTCGACGGCAACGCGCTGCTTCTGCGACCAGTCGACCGCGCGGTCGCGCGTCTGCAGCCGCGTCGTCAGCGTCAGCTCGGGCGCGCCGTCGGCCGGGTCGAACTCGGCATACAGCATCCGCACCGCACGCGCCGGGTCGGCGACGAAGCTCGTCCGCACCGCGTTCGTCGTCCACCGGTGGTCGCAGGTGCGCTGGTAGTCGGTGTTCAAGTCGGTCACCGGCAGCCACACGCGCGTCGCGCCGTCGCCTTGCGGCACGGCAACCGTCGTCACGAGCTCGTACCGGCGCCACGAACCGGGCCGTGGGGCGAAGCGCCGCCCGTCGGTTGTGGCCGCCGCGGTGGTCGACCACCACGGGGCGGACCAGGCAGCGGCAGCGGCGGCGACGACGCGGCGGCGGGACAACGTGGGCAGTGACATGTCGGGATCCCCTGAGGAAGTGACGGTTCAGCCGGCGAGCGACTCGGCCAGTCGCGGCAGTTGCGCGGCGAATCCGTCCACGGCTTCGAGACAACGAAAATCGAGCAGCAGCCGCTGCTCGGCGATGCGACCGATCACCGGCGTCGGCAGCGCGGCGAGCGCGGCGGCGAGGTCTTCGAGCGCGCGCCCCGCGCCCTTCTTCTGCGTGGGTGTGATCGCGAGCCCGGCCGACGGCAGCCGCTCGACCGGCAGCGACCCCGATCCGATCTGCCCGAGCAGCTCGACGACGGCGGTCGCGTAGCGCGGCGCGACGGCGCGAGCGACCGCCGGCTCGAGCTGCCGCGCCAGCGCGTCGATCTCGGCAACCGGACGCGTCAGCAGCCGCAGCGTCGGCAGCTTGCGCACCAGCTGCTCCGGGCGCAGGTACAGCGCGAGCGTCGCTTCCAGCGCGGCCAGCGGCAGCTTGCCGACGCGCAGCGCGCGCTTCATCGGGTGGCGGCGGATGCGCTCGACGAACTCGCGCCGCCCGACGACGAGCCCGGCCTGCGGCCCGCCGAGCAGCTTGTCGCCGCTGAACGTGACGACGTCGCAGCCGGCGGCGAGCATCTCCTGCGGCAGCGGCTCGCGCGGCAGGCCGTGGGCCGCCAGGTCGACGAGCGAGCCGCTGCCGAGGTCGCTGGCCAGCGGCAAGCGATGCGCGTGCGCGATCTCGGCCAGCCGCCCCTCGTCGACCGCGCTGGTGTAGCCGTGCACCGCGTAGTTGCTGGTGTGGACCTTCATCACCAGCGCCGTCTTCGGCCCGATCGCGCGTTCGTAGTCGTGCGGATGGGTGCGGTTGGTCGTGCCGACCTCGACGAGCGTCGCGCCGGCGCTCGCCATCACGTCGGGCATGCGGAACGCGCCGCCGATCTCGACGAGTTCGCCGCGCGACACGACGACCTCGCCGCCGCGGGCCAGCGCGGCGATCGTCAGAAGCACCGCGGCGGCGTTGTTGTTGACCACCGTCGCCGCCTCGGCGCCGGTCAGGCGGCACAGCAGGCCTTCGACGATCGAGTCGCGGTCGCCGCGGCCGCCGGTGGCGAGGTCGTATTCGAGGTTGTTCGGCGCGCCGACGAGCGCGACGACGCGCTCGAGCGCCGACTCGGCCAGCAGCGCGCGGCCGAGGTTGGTGTGGATCACCGTGCCGGTCAGGTTGAACACGCGCCGCAGCCGCGGCGCAAGCACCGCGGCGACGGCCTGCTGCAGCGCCTGCGCCAGCGCCGCCGGCGCGACCTGCGCCGGCGCCAAGCCGCCGGCCAGCACCTGCGCGCGCAGCCGGTCGAGCAGCGCGCGCGCCTCGCCGGCGACGAGCGTGTGGCCGTGTTCGACGACGAGCGCGGCGACCGTGGGGTCGCGCAGCAGGCGGTCGACCGACGGCAGGTCCTTGGGTTGCGCGAGGCGGCCGGCCACCGAACCGTCGACGACGGATTCTTCGGGCGGCGGCGTCATGGCGGTCGGCGCATCGAATCGGAGTGGCGGCGCAGCAGCATCACGTCAGCGTGTCGTGCAGGATGTTCTGCGCCCAATAGGTCGCGTAGACGCCTTCGAGTTCGCTCGGCGCGGTCGACAGACCGCCGGCGCCGGGCACCGGCAACAGCATGTTCTTCTCGGCGTTCCACTTGTGCACGCTCGCGACGTGGACCGCGCGGGTGTCGTCGACGAAGCTGTAGCAGGTGTTGGCGATGATCGGCTCGTCGCTGACCGGCTGGCCGGTGAGCCTCGCGATGACCGCGTCGGCGACGACCTTGGCATGGTTGTTGGCCATCAGCGCGCTCTTCGGCATCCCCGGCGCCGGCGCGATCGCGTCGCCGATCACGTGCACGCCGGGGCTGTCGACCGCTTCCCAGCCCTTGAACTCGACGAGGATCCACTGCTCGTTGACGTTGATCAGCGGGTTCGCGACACGCCCGGCCTGCTGCGGCGGGATGATGTTGAACAGGTCGGCCTTGACCGGCCCGTCTTTGAAGTGCGCCAGGTTGCGCGTGTGGTCGTAGACGAGCAGCTCGGCGTTCGGCCGGTACTCGATCGACAACGGGAACTGCTCGCGCCACACCGCGAGGAACAGGTCCTTCTTCGACACCAGCTCGGGGTTGGCGTCGAGCACCAGCACCTTGTTGCGCGGCTTGTGCTTCTTGAAGTACTGCGCGACGACGCTGGCGCGCTCGTACGGCCCGGGCGGACAGCGGTACGGGCCTTTGGGGACGACGATCGCGAACACGCCGCCGTCGCGCATCGTGCGCAGCCGCGCGCGCAACTCCTGCGTCTGCGGGCCGGCGGTCCACGCGTGCAGCAGCCGTCCGGCGCGGTCGGCGTCGGCGAGGCCGCGGATCTTTTCGAGCTGGAAGTCGATCCCCGGCGCGAGGATCAGCCGGTCGTAGCTCAGCGGCGCGCCGCGGGCCAGGCGCACCTGGCGGCGGTCGACGTCGATCGCCGTTGCCTCGTCAGTGACGCGGCGCACGCCGTAGCGCGCCAGACCGTCGTACGGCCGCGTGATGTCGGCCATCTGGCGGAACCCGGCGAGCACGAGGTTGCTCATCGGGCAGGAGACGAACTGCGGCCGGCGCTCGACGAGCGTGACGTCGATCCGCGGCTCCCACATCTTCAGGTACTTCGCGGCGGTGGCGCCGCCGAAGCCGCCGCCGACGACGACAACGCGGCCGATCGGCCGGGACGCGCTGCGCACCGCCGGCGCGCTGACGGCTGCGGCCGACCACGCGGCCAGACCCGCGGCGAGAACCCGTCGGCGGGGCAGCGTCATCGCGCAGCCGCCGGTGCAGGCGCCGCGACCGGCGCGGCCACGGGCGGCATCGGCGGCGTCAGCGGCGCAGTCGCCGGCAGCGTCGAGAAGTGGCGCGCGATGCGCCGGATCTCGTCGTCGGTGTAGCCCTTCGCGTGCTGGTGCATCAACGTCGCCTCTGGGCGCTTGCCGTACTTGTATTCGAGCAGCGCGGTGGCGAGCTGCTCGGCGTCGCGGCCGGCGAGCAACGGCACCGCGCCCTGAGTGCGGCCGTCGGGCCCGTGGCAGGCGTTGCAGCTCGCGGCCCACGACCTCGCAGCGCGGTCGACCCCAACAGAGGCTGTCGCCGTCGGTACCGGGGCCGACGCCGGTTGCGCCACCGCCGCCGCAGCGACGACGGCCGTCATACAGCCGATCGAGCGGCCGAGCGCGGTCAGCATCCGCCCTGGATCGTGTAGTGGTACTGCTTCTTGGCCTTGCCCGATGCCGCCGATGCGGCGCTGCCGGTCGCCGTCGCGGCCTCCGGCGCCGGCTTGGCGGCGGCGGTGTCGGGACGTTCGGCGGCGGGCTTGGGCGCATCGGTCGGCGCCGCCGTCGCCGCGGCGACCACGGTGCCGGCGAGTGCCAGAGCGGCGAGGATCGCGAGACGGTAGCGGTGGGAGCGCAGGGTCATCGTCGTTCGTGGGTTGCGGGGGGGTGCCGGGGGAAACACCGCCGCGCCGATCTCGCGCGGCGCTGGCTTTCGGCGCCGAGACGGCCGGCGCCACTTGGCGATTATCGACAGTCAACGAGCGGCGCAAGTTCCCGATCTTCGTCGATTGGTTTTGCCGGCGCCGCTACCTCGTCTTTCGATAGCGCGCGGCGGCAACCGGTGGACGGACGCACCGCGGCGGCTGCGGGGTCGCCGCTGCGCCATCCGACCCTCAGCAGGGGCTGCGTTGCCGAGCAATCCCACGTTGCGAGCGTGCCAATCCGGCCACCCTTGATGCATATCAGGAAGTCGGATTTCACGAGCCGAACAATCGCTGCTCGGGTCGGCTCGCGCCGCCACCTGCGGTCGCGTCGTACCGCAGAGGGCGCACCGACCGCGCCCTTTCCACTCCTTCAGGAGCCAGCATGAACGCACCGATGAGCCGGAGACAGTTCTTCCGGGTCAATGCGGCGGGGCTGGGCACGTCGACCATCGTTGCCCTCGGCATGTCGCCGGGGGCCGCCGTGGCCGAAGCACGTGCCTTCAAGCTCTCCCGCACGTCCGAAGCCCGCAGCACCTGCCCGTATTGCTCGGTGAGCTGCGGCCTCGTCCTGTACTCGATCGGCGACAGCGCCAAGAACGTCCGGCGCAAGATCATCCACATCGAAGGCGACCCCGACCATCCCGTGAGCCGCGGCACGCTGTGCGCGAAGGGCTCGGGCGTGATGGACTGGGTGCATTCGCCGAACCGCGCGCAGTACCCCGAGGTCCGCGAGCCGGGCGCGTCCGAGTGGAAGCGCATCTCGTGGGACGAGGCGTTCGACCGCATCGCCAAGCATCTGAAGGCCGACCGCGACGCCAACTTCGTCGCGACCAACGAAGCCGGCACGACCGTCAACCGCTGGGTCACCACCGGCTGGCTGTCGTCGCCGTCGTTCTCCAACGAATCCAGCTATCTCGCCGTGAAAACGGCGCGCGCGATGGGCATGTGCGCGATCGACATGCCCGCTCGTCTTTGACACTCCCCGTCGGTAGCCAGTCTGGCTCCGTCGTTCGGGCGTGGTTCGATGACGAACCACTGGAATGACATCAAGAACGCCGATGTCATCATCATCATGGGCGGCAACGCCGCCGTCGCGCACCCGGTCGGGTTCAAGTACGTCACCGAGGCGATCGAGCACCGCAACGCCAAGCTCATCGTCGTCGACCCGGTGTTCACGAAGTCGGCCGCGCTGGCCAACGTCTACGCGCCGATCCGCGTCGGTACCGACATCGCGTTCCTCGGCGGGGTGATCAACTACCTGATCACCAACGACAAGATCCACTGGGACTACGTCAAGGCGTATACCAACGCGCCGTTCCTGATCCAGCCCGGCTACAACTTCACCGACGGCCTGTTCTCGGGCTACGACGCGGCGAAGCGCTCGTACGACAAGACGTCGTGGGGCTACGACATCGGCGCCGACGGCTACGCCGTCGTCGACGAGACGCTGCAGGATCCGCGCTGCGTATGGCAGCTGCTGAAGGCGCACTACGCGCGCTACACGCCCGAGATGGTCGAGCGGATCTGCGGCACGCCGCAGGACAAGTTCATCGCGGTGTGCGAGCTGCTGGCGACGACCGCCGGCCCCGAGAAGGTGGCCACGAGCATGTACGCGCTCGGCTGGACGCAGCACTCGCACGGCTCGCAGAACATCCGCACGATGGCGATGATCCAGCTGCTGCTGGGCAACGTCGGGCGTCCGGGCGGCGGCATCAACGCGTTGCGCGGCCACGCCAACGTGCAGGGCGCGACCGACCAGAACCCGTTCCCGACGTCGCTGCCGGGCTATCTCGCGTCGCCGACCGACGCCGACCCGAGCCTCGAGGTCTTCATCAAGCGGCGCACACCCGAGCCGCTGCGGCCGAACCAGGTCAACTACTACGCGAACTTCCCGTCGTGGTTCATCAGCCTGCAGAAGGCGTGGTACGGCGACGCGGCGACGGTCGACAACGACTTCGCCTACGACTGGCTGCCGAAGACCGGCGGCGGGTCGTACGACATGGTCGCGCAGTTCGAGCGCATGTTCCAGGGCAAGGTCAACGGGATGGTCATGCACGGCGTCAACCCGCTGTTCATGATGCCCGACGTGCACAAGTCGATTGCCGGGCTCAGCAAGCTGAAGTTCATGGTCGCGATCGACCCGCTGAAGACCGAAGTCAGCGAGTTCTGGCGGCCGCACGGCGACCAGTACAAGGTCGACCCGGCGCAGATCCAGACCGAGGTCTTCCGCCTGCCGGCATCGCTGTTCGCGGAGGACGACGGCAGCTTCGCCAACTCCGGGCGCGTGATCCAGTGGCACTGGGCGGGCCAGGAACCGGCCGGCGACGGCCGCGTCGACCGCGAGATCATCGGCCAGATCTTCACCCGCGTTCGCGCGCTGTATCAGAAGGAAGGCGGGACCTTCCCCGAGCCGATCCTGAAGCTCACGTGGAACCACATTCGTCCGGCGGTGCCGGGCGCCGAGGAGGTGCTGCGCGAGATCAATGGCCGCGCGCTCGTCGACGTGATGGCGCCGCCCGACCCGAAGAACCCGGACGCGCCGCCGAAGGTGCTGGTGCCCGCGGGCCAGCAGTTGCCGGGCTTCCCGGCACTGCGCCGCGACGGCAGCACCGCTTGCGGCAACTGGATCTACTGCGGCGTCTACACGCAGGCCGGCAACATTTCTATGCGCCGCGACAACAGCGACCCGAGCGGCATGGGCACCGTGCTGAACTGGGGCTTCGCGTGGCCGCTGAACCGGCGCGTGCTCTACAACACCGCCAACCTGCATCCGGTGACGAAGCAGCCGTGGGACCCAGCGCGGCCGACGGTCGCGTGGAACGGCAAGGTCTGGGCCGGCCACGACGTCCCCGACTTCCCGGGAACGCTCGACCCGGTCGGCGGTGCCGACCCGTTCATCATGACCGCCGAGGGCGTGGGACGCCTGTTCGCGATCGGCATGAACGACGGTCCGTTCCCCGAGCACTACGAGCCGTTCGAGACGCCGGTGGGCACCAACGCGCTGCACCCGAACGTCGTCAGCAACCCGGCGGCGCGGCTGTACGAGGGCGACAAGGCCAAGTTCGGTACCGCCGACAAGTACCCGATCGCCGCGACGACCTACCGCACCGCCGAGCACTTCCACTCGTGGACCAAGCACGCGGTGTCGAACTCGATCCTGCAGCCACGGCAGTACGTCGAGATCAGCTTCGAGCTGGCCGAGGAGAAGGGCCTCGCCAACGGCGACATGGTCCGCGTCAGCTCGCCGCGAGGCGAGATCCTGACCGCGGTCGCGGTGACGCGGCGGCTCAAGCCGCTGACCTGCGAGGGCAAGAAGGTCCACCAGATCGGCATTCCGATCCACTGGGGGTTCATGGGTGTGGCCAAGCCCGGCTACATGATCAACTACCTGACGCCTGTGGTCGCCGACGCCAACGCGCAAACGCCCGAATACAAGGCGTTCCTCGTCGACCTGGTGAAGGCGTAGGAGGCAACGATGAACAACACGGAATCCTCGAACATCGAGCTCCGGTCGGCGACGATGACGACGACACCGGTGGCACGCAACGCCGTGCCGCAGGTGTCGATGCTGATCGACACCGCAAAGTGCATCGGCTGCAAGGCCTGCACCACCGCGTGCTACCAGTGGAACGACCTGCGCGAAGAGATCGGCGACGGCGTCGGCAACTACGACCCTGAAGACTCGGAGCTCAGCGACCGGATGTGGACCACGATGCGGTTCAACGAGGTCGAGCGCGACGACGGCGGCGTCGAGTGGCTGATGCGCAAGGACGCGTGCATGCACTGCGGCGAACCCGCATGCCTGAAGGCGTGCCCGGCACCGGGTGCGATCGTCAAGCACACGAACGGCATCGTCGATATCAACCAGGCCAACTGCATCGGCTGCGGCTACTGCGTGTCGGCGTGCCCGTTCAACATCCCGCGGGTCAGCCAGCGCGACAACAAGGCCTACAAGTGCACGTTCTGCGTCGACCGCGTCTCGGCGGGCATGACGCCGGGCTGCGCCAAGGTCTGCCCGACCGGCGCGATCATGTTCGGCACCAAGCCCGACATGCAGGCGCGCGCGGCCAAGCGCGTCGTCGACCTGCAGCAGCGCGGCTTCCAGCAGGCCGCGCTGTACGACCCGCCGGGCGTCGGCGGCACCGGCGTGATGTACGTGCTGCCGCGCGGTGACCAGCCCGAGCTGTACAACGGGTTGCCGAACAACCCGCGCAACGGCGCGCTGCTCGAGATGTGGCGCGGCATCACCAAGCCGTTGATGTCGGTCGGCCTCGGGCTCGGCGTGCTCGCGCTGTTCTATCACTACGTCACGGTCGGCCCGGAAGAGGAAGACGGGCCGCCGGGGGGCCACGGCCACGCCGACCCCGCTGTCGACACCGACGCCAGGAGGCACGCATGAGAGGCACCCCCAAAGCACCGCCCGGCTTCGTCCCGCGCTACAGCGGCGTCGAGCGCGCGGTCCACTGGACGCTGGCGCTCGGGTTCATCGTCGCCGCGTTGAGCGGGCTGGCGCTGTTCTACGACTGGTTCTGGTGGATGAGCGCGCTGCTCGGCGGCGGCGTCGCGTCGAAGACGATCCATCCGTGGGCCGGCTTGCTGATGTGCGTCGCGTTCCTGCCGATGTTCTTCTGGTACCTGCGCGACAACCTGCTGCGCGACTACGACTGGGCGTTCCTGAAGAAGCTGCGCGCGGCGTTCTTCGACCACGGTCGCGGCGTGCCCGAGGCCGACAAGTACAACGCCGGCCAGAAGCTGCTGTTTTGGACCATCGTCGTCACGCTGCTCGGGCTGCTGGCCAGCGGAATCGTGCTGTGGTTCGACACCGACTGGGCGATCAGCAACTGGATCGTCCGCCTGAGCGGCGTCGTCCATGCGCTGTGCGCGTTCGTGCTGTTCCTCGGCATCTTCGTGCACATCTACATGGCCACGCTGATGATCCGCGGGTCGATGCGGGCGATGGTCCGCGGCTACGTCAAGCCGGCTTGGGCGCAGCACCACCATCCGCGGTGGTACCGTCGCGTGAACGGCCAGGCGACCGCGGCACCGGGCGACCGACTGCCCCGCTGACCGACCGCGCTTCCCCGCCGCGCCCTGCCGCCGACCCCGGCGGCGGGGCGTTTTTTCGAATGCCTGCCTGAGCACCGGAGCTGTCGATGTCGGCTGTCGAACCCCCGGGCGTCGGTCCCCGCCCGTCGTCCACCCCGCGCGTCGTGCTGCCGCGCCGCGGCGAGACGTTTGCGCAGCGAGCGTCGCGTTTCGCCCAGCTTGCCGCCGGCCACCCGATGGGCGACTACCTGAAGCTGATGGGCACGCTGGCGCTGGCGCAGCACGAAGTCGTCGCCGGCGGCGAGCCCGACGCGGTCGACGCCGACGCCCTCGCCCGCGCCCGCGACTACGCGATGCCGCCGCTGTCGGCGGTCGGCCACGCGCGCACGCCGCAGTGGCGTGCCGACCTCGTGGCACTGCTCGCGCGGATGATCGAAATCCCGGAAGCGAAGCCGATCTGCGACGCCGTCGGCGCGCTCGACGACGACGCGATCGAGGCGCTGGCCGAACGCGTGCTGAGTTCCGAGACGCTCGACACCGACGCCGCCGCCGCGCCGCTGGTCGGCGCCGCGCTGCAGACCTACTTCACGCGCACCGCGGCGGCGATCGACGTCGCCGACGTCGTGAACTTCAACGTCTTCGGCGTCTGCCCGGTGTGCGCGACGCGGCCGGTGGCCAGCGTCGTCCATATCGACCCTGACCGCGAGCGGCTGCGCTATTGCGTCTGCGCGCTGTGCAGCACCGAATGGAACGTGCCGCGCAGCCAGTGCACCGCGTGCGACAAGAACGACCAGGTGCACTTCCTGGCGCTGACGCCGCACGCCGCCGAGGCCGTCGACAGCGACTCGGCGGTATCCGCCGCGCCCGACGCCGACGTCGAGAGCGCCGCGGCCGAATCGGCGGTCAAACAGGCGCGACGCGCCGAGACCTGCGACACCTGCCGCAGCTATCTGAAGATCTTCTATCGGACCCACGACCAGCACGTCGAGGCGGTCGCCGACGACCTCGCATCGCTGGCGCTCGACGTCGCGGTGGCCGGCCGCGGCTACGACCGATCGGGGCCCAACCTGCTGTTCCACCCGGGCAGCTGACGCCGCCGGCGGCGATGTCGGTCGGCACCGCGCGGCTCAGGCGGTGGCGCCGCCGCAGCTGCTGCCGGCGCCGGCCGTGCACCCCAGGCAGTGCGGGCCGAAGCGGATCGCGCGCTGCAGCACGTCGTCGAGGTCGAAGTCGAAGATCGTCAGCGCCCGCCCCGAGCGGCCGTGCGCCTGCAGGTCGAGCATCTGGTTGAAGTCGCAGTCGTAGATGCGTCCGTCGTGGCCGACGCTGATCAGGCTGCGGCACATCACGCCGCGTGCCGCATCGGGGTTGAAGCCGGCGAGCAGCCGGTCCATGTACGACCGGTACTGCCCCGACTTCTCGAGGTGCAAGCGGAACCGTGCGATCGGCATGTTGGTGATCGTGAAGAGCCGATTGAAGCGCAGCCCTAGCTTGCCGAGCGACGCGTGGAAGTCGGCCTCCAGGCTCGCTTGCGCCGCCGGCAGGTACGGCCCGACCGGGTTGTAGACGAGGTTCAGCTCGAGCCCGCTGCCGGCCGCGCCGTAGCCGACGGCGTTGAGCCGTCGGATCGCCTCGACGCTCTTGTCGAAGACGCCGCTGCCGCGCTGCGCGTCGGTCAGGTACGGCGTATGGAACGGCAGCGACGACACGACCTCGACGCCGTGGCGCGCGAAGAACGCCGGCAGGTGCGCCAGCGACGCGCCGGTCTGCGGGTGCGGGTCGAGCTGCACCGTCAGGTTGTGGCGCACCATCACGTGCTTGCCGAGGGCCACCGCGCGCTCGACGAAGGGATCGAAGCGCGGGTGGAGTTCGGGCGCGCCGCCGGTGATGTCGAGGTTCTCGATCGGCGCGTGGCGCTCGAGGATCTCGAGGCAACGCTCGATGCCGTCGTCGGACAGCCGCTCGGTGCGCGTCGGCGACGCGTCGACGTGGCAGTGGCGGCAGACCTGGTTGCACTGCCGCGTGATGTTGACCTGCAACGTCTGCACGCCGGTCGGCGGCAGCTCGATGCCGTCGCGCGCCAGCCGCGCCGCGAAGTCGTACGCCGGCGCGGGCGCGATCGGAATCGTCGCCGTGGCCACTTACAGCACGAGCTTTTCGAGGTGGTTGGTCATCTGCACCGAATGGACGAGCGTGATCCCGGCCTGCATCACCGCGGCGACGTGCACCGCTTCCATCATCTGCTCGGGGCTCGACCCGGTCTCGAGGCACTGCGTCGTGTAGGCCTCGATGCAGTACGGGCACTTCTGCGCGTGGGCGACGGCCAGCGCGATCAGCGCCTTCTCGCGCTTGGTCAGCGCGCCGTCACTGCCGGTGGCCGCCGCGTAGTAGCGGAAGAAGTCGTCGGCGAGCGGCTTGGCGTGGCGGCCGATGTCGCCGAATTTCTTGAGGTCGTCGGATTCGTAGTAACTGCTCATCGCGAGTCTCGCAACGGGGTGGGAAAAAGCGGTGCGGCGGCGGGTGACGGCGCGAGAGCGCGGTGTCGACGCAACGCCCGGCGGCGCAGCGGCGACGATAGCGAAGACCGCGGCGGCGTGTGTCGTTGTCGTGCGCCGGGCTGCGTGTGTCGAGTGCGTGCGTCGTGCGTCGTGCGTCGGTTGTCGGGCGTTTTTCAGGTCACAGCGGTCCGTCCGCGCCGACGTCTGGCTGCGATCAGCGCGCCGCCGCCCCGCCCTCGAACCAGCGCCGCACCGCGTCGCGCTCGTCGTCGGTCATCGCCGTCGCGTTGTTCAGCGGCATCGTCTTCGCGCGCACCGTCTGCTGATAAACCGCCGCCGCGTGCCGCGCCAGCAGCTCGGGGGTGTGCAGCATCACCTCCTTCTGCCGCACCTGCGCGTTGTGACAGACGACGCAGCGCCGGGCGACGATCGCGCCGACGTCGGCGGCGGTCACCGGCGCCGCGGCGACGGCCGGCGCGGTGGCGACGCGCGCCGGCGCGCGCCACACCGCCAGCCCGACGATCAGCGCGGCGCCGACCACGGCGTAGCCCCAAGGCACGCGCCGGCCCGCGACCAGCGCCGCGTGGCGGGCGACGAACGAATGCCGGATCAGCGCGCCGGCGAGCATCGATGCGACCAGCGTCGCCGCGGCATGCGGCCCCTGCGTCAGCCAGCCGTAGTGGTTCGACAGCATCGCGACGATCACCGGCAGCGTGAAGTACGTGTTGTGCACGCTGCGCTGCTTGGCACGCCGGCCGTGCACCGGATCGACGGTCTGCTTGGCGCGCATCTGCGCGACGACGGTGCGCTGCCCCGGGATGATCCAGAAGAAGACGTTGGCGGTCATCGCCGTCGCGAGCATCGCGCCGACGAGCACCCACGCCGCGCGCGCCGCGAACAGCGAGCACGCGACCCACGCCGCCGCGACGACCATCGCGAACACCAGCACGCCGACGATCGCGTCGCCGTGGCGACGCTCGCCGAACGCGCGGCAGACCGCGTCGTAGACGACCCAGAACGCGGCCAGCAGCGCGAACGACGCCGCCGCCGCGGCACCGCCCGACCACGCGTGGACGTTGCGGTCGACGAGGAAGGTGTCGGCGTCGACGACGTACAGCACGACCCACAGCGCGACGCCGGTCAGCCACGTCGAGTAGCTCTCCCAGTAGAACCAGTGCAGCTTCCCGGGCAGCGTCGCCGGCGCGACGAGGTACTTCTGCGGGCGGTAGAAGCCGCCGCCGTGCACCGCCCACAGCTCGCCGGCGACGCCCTGCCCGCGCAGCGCCGCGTCGGTCGGCGGCGTCAGGCTCAGATCGAGGAAGACGAAGTAGAACGACGCGCCGATCCACGCGATCGCGACGACCACGTGCGCCCAACGCAGCAGCAGGTTGGCCCAGTCGAGCGCGTACGCGGCGTCCATGGCGCGACCTCGCGGATCAGATCCAAACCGGGCGGAGCCCGCGCGTCAGGACCCGCGGTACGTCGAATACGCCCACGGGCTGACGAGCAGCGGCACGTGCCAGCGCGTCGCGGCGTCGGCCACGCCGAAGTCGACCGCGACGGTGCCGAGGAACGGCGGTTCGGGCAGCTTCACGCCGAGCCGCGCGAAGTAGCCGGCGACGTCGAACACCAGCCGGTAGCGCCCGGGCTGCAGCGCCTCGCCGTCGAGCAGCGCGCCGTCGGGGTTGCGGCCGTCGTCGTTGAGCACGACTGTCGCGAGCACGCGCGACACGCCGCCGTCGACGCGTTCGAGCCGAACGCGCATGCCGCCGGCGGGCCGGCCGTGCATCGTGTCGAGGACGTGGGTGCTGAGCTGCGCCATGGGGTCGACGGGTTCGCGCCGGCCGACGGCCGCAAGACGCGTGCCGCGCGTCTTTAGCGCGCGGGCAGTGTATACATCGGCCCCTGTCGGCCGGCGGCCAGCGGCCGCAGCACGGGCCGTCGTTCCGCCCGCGCCGCCGCCGCCATGCCCCCGCCTGCCACCTACCCGCGCGACCTCGTCGGTCACGGCCGCGAGCCGCCGCATCCGCGCTGGCCCGGCGATGCGCGCCTCGCGCTGCAATTCGTGCTGAACTTCGAGGAAGGCGGCGAGAACTCGGTGTTGCACGGCGACGCCGGCAGCGAGCGTTTTCTGACCGAGCTGTTCGACCCGCCGGCGTACGCGGCGCGTCACCTGAGCGTTGAGAGTGTCTACGACTACGGCGCGCGCGTCGGCGTGTGGC